>DASXLB010000015.1 GCA_036496585.1 Vicinamibacterales bacterium | reverse complement strand
GCGCCATCCTCGATTTTTTGTGGAATTGACTCACGTCGTTTAGCCTTCACAGATGGACCACAGGTTCAGCGTCATCGCTGCCGGTTGCGAATTGCCGGCAAAAGCCGTCCGGGAATTGGACGACGTCGGCTTTGTCGTGGTCCCTGGTCCCGTGGCACCACCGCAACTCTCGCGGCTGAGAGCCGTCTACGACGCCGCTGTGTCGGCCGCCGACCCCGCCGACTTCAACAGTGGACGGACGACAACGCGGGTGTCGGACTTCGTCAATCGTGCCCCCGACTTCGATGCCCTGTACGTCTATCAGCCGATCCTGGAGGCGTGTTGCCGCGTCATCGGCGCACCGTTCCACCTCAGCACCATGCACGCACGCGCGGTGAACCCGGGCGCACCGGCGCAGGACCTGCACGCGGATTACCGGCGCACGGGGGACGGCTGGCCGATGGTGGGCTTCATCTTCATGGTGGACGAGTTTCGCTGCGACAACGGCGCCACTCGCTTTGTGCCAGGTTCGCACCGCTGGCCTCATGCGCCGAGCGACGTGATGCAGGATGCCGCCGCGGACTACGAGGGGCAGGTAGCATCCTGCGGTCCTGCGGGCTCGGTCGTCATCTACAACGGCTCCGTGTGGCACGGACATGGGGTCAACCGCACGAAGGAGCCACGACGGTCGATTCAGGGCGCCTACATCCGTCGTGACGACAAACAAGGGACGAACCAAGCGGCTCGGATGCGTCCCGAAACGCTTGAGCGTATTGGAGCCCTTGCCAAGTACGTTTTGAACATCGAGTCCCAACTCCCCGTTCCGGATGCCTGAGCCGATGGCAATGCGATGATTCGACTGATCGGCCCCGGCGGAGCCGGGAAGAGCACGATCGGTGCTCTTCTCGCAGCGCGCCTGGAAGTACTCTTCGTCGATCTAGATCGGCACTTTGCTGACCTCGTCGGAGATATCGGCGAGTACATCGACCAGCACGGATACGACGCATACGCGCGAGAGAATATCGAAGCGTACTGCTCATTGTTCCGCGAAGCCGTCTGTCCTGGGGTTGTTGCGTTGTCTTCCGGCTTCATGACGTACGCCAACGACGCTCACCCAGAGTACGGACGCATTCGCCGCGAGATCGAGGAGTGCGCCCAGACACTCGTCCTCCTGCCCTCTCTGAACCTGGAATGCTGTGTGGCGGAGACCGTCCGCCGACAAGTCGCGCGTCCATTCGGACGATCTCCAGAGCGAGAAGAGGCCGTGGTACGGACACGGTTCGAGATCTACATGGCCTTTCCGATACGGAAAGTAGAGACGATGAGTCCTCCAGCCGCGATCGTGGACGAGATCCTCGCCGCGCTGTCGCCAGTGAATCACGGCGCCGTACCCGGCCTCGAACCTTCGATTCTTCGCCCACCCTGGCCGTGACATCGACGTTGTTCAGAGGTGGCGATCGACGTCAACGCGCCCACCTCTCGCAAATCCTCGATCTTCTTGGATGTGTCCTTCCTTCCTACGATCGGGATGCGCTGCGCCGCCTTTTGGGGGACGCGGTTCGATGGAAGTTTCGGGCTGACACTGTGCTAACGCGGCGACGAGACTGGGCGATACCGGCCGAACGGCGTTGAACGAGAATGCTGAATATTCTGTGCACATCGCGTGTTCAGGCGTATGCAGGTCTTTTCATCAATCCGGACTCAAAATCCCGTGGGCTTAACGGCCCGTGACGGTTCGATTCCGTCCTCCGGCACTTTTCCTAGCAATTTTGCACATCACACGCGCCAGCGGTGCCACAGATAGCCGCTAGAGGCTTGGGGGTAGCCAAAAGGTAGCTTCCGAAAAAAGACCACACTTGTGGAGCCGTCCGAATGCTCCTTGCGGAGCGATTCTGTCACTGAATATCTTTGGCATTAATTCCGGCACTAATTGCGTGAATCAAGGAGTGCCAAATGAGCAAGAAGACCACTGCCACCGCCAACACGCTGACTTCCGCAAGGACCACCCGAAGGATCGCGCCAGCTACGGAATCGCGGGGTCACTGGAATCGTGGTGTTCGACAAGCGGCTGTTCGCCAGCGGCACCCGTTCACGCGTTCGTGGGACGTCGCTCGACGAACAGGGCGGCGGCCAGCGCGCCCGCCGCACACAGGGCGGCCGCTTCCCAGAGCACGTGTCGATAGCCGACCACGAACGATTCCTGGACTGCTCGACGGCCGTCAGCGTCGTCCACTTCGGCGCCCGCGAGCTTGGCGCGCTGCGCGTCGACTGAGTGACGGACGCCTGCGGGCAGCGTACCGATGCGGCGATCGAGCTCGCGATTGAACGCGCTCGACAGCACGACGCCGAACGCGGCGACGGCCAGTAGTCCCGCGATCCGCGACATGGCGTTGTTGATGCCCGACGCGATCCCGGCGCGACGCTGATCCACCGCACCCATGACGACCGTCGTCAGCGGTGCGACGCAGACCGCCATGCCGAAGCCGAGCACGAGCATTCCGGGAAAGATCGTCGCCCAGTAGGAGCCGCCGACACGAGGGCGTGCGAGCAGCATCAGACCGACGCCCGCGATCAGCGGACCGATCACCAGCGGTACTCGGGCGTCGTACCTGCCTGCAAGACCGCCCGACCACCGCGACAGCAGGAACATCAGCAGAATGAACGGCAGGAGCGACCCACCCGCCTGCGTCGTCGAATAGCCCTGGACCTGGACGAGATCGAGCGGAAGGAAGAAGAACACCGCACTCAGCGCGGCGTACAGAAGAAGCGTGAGCAGGTTCGCGCCCGTGAACGTCCGTGAACGAAACAACGACAGCGGAATCATCGGGGCCCGCTCGCGCGTTTCGACGAACGCGAAGACGAGAAGAACGATCGCTCCGATGCCACCGATCGCCGGCTTCGATTCAATCAACGCGAACACGACGGCGCCCAAGCCCGCGATCGTCAGCAGCGTGCCGCGCCAGTCGAGGACGGGTCGCGAGTCGTCACGTCGGCTTTCCCCCACGCGGACGATCGTGATTGCGAGCACGATCACCGCGAGCGGGACGTTGATGTAGAACGCCCAGCGCCACGAGCCGTGCTGCACGAGCCAGCCGCCCAGCACGGGACCAATCGCGGCCGTGATGGACGTAAATCCGGACCACGTGCCGATGGCGCGACCTCGCTCGTGCGCCGGAAAGGACGCACTAATGAGGGCTAGGCTGTTCGGGACCAGCAGCGCCGCCCCGACACCCTGCGCTCCACGTGCCGCGATCAGTTCCGCGATCGTCGTCGACAGGCCGCAGCAGATGGACGCGATCGAAAAGATCACAACACCGATCGCGAACACCAGCCGTTTTCCGTAGAGATCGCCGAGCGATCCGCCGGTGAGCAGGATCGCGGCCAGGGCGAGCGCATACGATTCGACGACCCATTGCACCTGAGCCAGCGTGGCATGGAGGGCGGATTGCACGGCCGGCAGCGCGATGTTCACGACGGTGCCGTCGATGAATGCCATGCTCGAACCCAGGATGGTCGCCGCCAGCACCCATCTTCCCCTCGTGACGTTCGGCATCGCGAGCCATTCTGTCACCGACGCGGTTGGCGATGGATGTGCGGGAGATCGCGGCGAGGCTATCTCACAAACGGATGGGGATTCGGCGTGAGGCGCATCGCCTCGACGTACATCTGCGCCACGCTGCGCCAGTCCCACGTCTCTACAGCGTGAGCAAAGGACTCGTGCCAGAAACGATCACGATAGCCTTTGTGCGTCAGCATCAGCGAGCACCTCTGATGCAGCGGCGCCAGAATGGCGTCGGATTCGAGGGTGGATTTTGTCAGGTGTGTCCCTCCAGTGCGGCGAGCACAACGCCATCCTGAACCTTCCCGCCGCGTTCCACAACAGAGGCGTGGGCCCGAGGGTCGCGCTTCCAACGCGACGATGTGTTGGTCAGGGCGCTCTTCGATCGTGCGACGTGACTGACCGTTGGCGTGCGCGACTCCCCGAGAGTGCCGCGCCGACATTGGCTGGCGTCTCGCGCACGTCGCGCCGGTGGCAGTCCTCCGGGACGTCGAAGCGATGCACTTCAGGGACATCGACCGGATCGGCATCGCCGAACAGCGCCGCAGCGTCGGCCGTCTCTTCGTCCCAGACGTCGGAGATGCGCCTAAAGAACAGCAGCGGCAGGATGTACGCCTTCCAGTCAGTGCGGTCCACGGCGCTGCCGCGGAGGATCTCCCGTCACCACCATCTACGCGCGCTACAGGTACGAACAAGGAGAGACGCGCCACGCCCGAGACGCGAGCATGCTCAAGACACTCGATGCAGCAGGCGCCCCTGAGCTGGACGCGCTGCGGTGACCATCATTCGCTCCGCTACGCAGCCACAGGATCCACTCTCCCGGCCCGGCGCGCCGGCAGGTAAGTTGCGACGACTGCGACGAGTCCGAGCGCGAGAGCCGCTGCGCCAAACGTCATCGGTGCTCGCGATGCCATAGAGGATCGACCGCAGAGCTAGCGGCCAGCAATTTGACTCGGGCTGACACTGGGCTAACGTCGAGCAAGTTATGGCTTGCATCGCCCTGACCGATCGGTTTGTCGCGGGCGCTCGCTCCAAGACTCGCACGGTCTTCTTCGATTCGAAGGCCGGCCATCGGGGTCGAGCTTCCGCCGGGCTACGCCCCCGCACTGCACGACCTGGCTGGGTCTTGACGAAAGCTCCGCGCCGCTCGGAGTGCGTTCGCTGATGGCCGGCGTTCTTCGACTGGCGTTCTGGCGGGGAAAGATCACTCGGCGATCGGCCGCGCGGAGCGCGCCGCGAACGCCTCCGCGATCGTCACTCGGCGGCCAGTGCCAGGAGTGAACCGGATCGCATCCCCGACCGCAACCTCACCTTCCCGTTCGACCGCCAGGTAGAAGCCGCTGCGGCCGCTTCGCAAGAAGCGCTTCACGATGTCGAGTCGCTCGAACCGGATCTGGAGCTTGTAGCAAGGCATCCGCGGCGTGGTCACGACGAAGTGGGCGCCCCCGATCTGGAGCCGGTCGCCGGGAGCGACATCGGTCTCGAGCAGGCCTTCCGTGGTGAGGTTCTCGCCGAACGCCCCCATCCCCAGATCCACCTCCGGCAACTGCGCGCGCCAGTAAGCATAGTGCTCACCCGGATAGGCGTAGACCGCCTTCTCGATCCCGCCGTGGACGGTCAGGTCGGCCTGGCGATCGCCGTCCATGTTCAGCCGCCGGACGGCGACCGGCCCTGGGATGGGCGACTTGAAGATGCCGGTCGTGACTACTTCCCCGTTCCACTCCACCTCCCGCGGTGAGCCGACGTTGATCGACAGCAGCGTCATTCCGCTCAGTCTATCGCGGGGGTTTCGAAGATAGATTGGCGATGCCGGAGTTCCCGCCATCTTCTGGCCGGGCCTCGGCTTCGCGGCGGGCGGTGGCCGCGCGACTTCTTGTATGTGCGTCGACGGCTGAGGGTCACTCGCCTCTAGCCGCGGCGCAGGCGATTTCAGTGATGGGAGGTTCGATGGGATGGGCGTTGAAGAGCGATTCCGCGAGCCGGTCGATACGCACGCCGAGCGGCGTGTACGAGACCACGATCGAAAAGACGAACGCGCCGGCCGCTGTGAGCGCGGCCTCCGTATACTCGCCGGGATAGTGCGACGCGTGGATCACGGCGTCCGCCACGAACGTGCACATTCCGAGGAATGCAGCTGAGGTCCAGCGGTTCAAGAGATGCCGCGCGTATTGACTGAACGTCACAGCCAGGGCCGGCGAGACTCCCAGCAGCCCTGTTTTCGCAGCAATCCAGGCGTGCGTCAACGTTACGTCGCCGAGGTGGCCCTGAACCATCAACACCAGGCACACGGCACCGACCTCCACGGCCTTGTGGCCGCAGAGCACCAAGCGAAAACGACCACGCCTTTTCGCGACACTATCTCCGTGCATATGCAGACGTCCAGGATGTCGCAAGCCGGCCTCTCGCAGCGCGAGAAGTGTATACCGCGATTTTGGCCTTCCCTCTGCAGATATCGTAATCGCGTCGTGCTGCCTCGATCGTGGCCACCTCGATTCGGGAACTCGACGGGGGTGACGTTACTTTGGCAATTCTGTAGGGCACCGTCATGCGCTCGCTGCACAGAGAAGAAGCCCTCGGTCTAGCGAGAAGCCGGCTCAGAGAGCCAACAGAACGGGGCAGTGCAACAACTCAGTGTCGACGGCGCCCGCGACCGTCGAGGGCCTTCAGCATGGGGTTGTCGATCTTCGTATAGCCGGCAGGGACCTCCCACGCGGACGCCGGAATCGCCCCCTTGCGGACTTCGGTCACTTCGCTCTCGCTCGTGGTCTTCTGCCCCATGACGTCCATCTTCATCGACGTGGCAACGGGATACCCCTTCATGGCCTTCATCTTCTCCGCCAGATCGGCCCCGCTCTTGGCCATCGGCCCGAAACCGGCCATCACCTTCTGCATGCTCTCGGAGTAAGCCTTGTAGGCGTCGAAGGCGCTGACGGGGTACTGAAGCTCACTCGTCACGCACTCCTTCATCGTGGTGAACTCGTTCATCGTGATCACCCATTCCTCGCAGCTGAAGCCTGCGACCTTCCGGGTCTCCCCTGTCTTCTTCACCTCGACCGGGCCGGCCATCCCCGCGCTCATTTTCCCCATCATCTCCATCCCCTTCTTCATCTCCGGGTCGTTCATCTTCTCCTGCAGCTTGGCCGCGAACTGATCCATGTCCTGCTTCGTGGTCGTGTAGTAGGTCTTCTTCGCGCCGTCCAGGGTCGTCATGACGCCGGTCTTCAGGTCGATGATCACGTCGTGCCCGCCGTCCTGCGCCATCCGCACGTGGTCACTGGCGATGTAGCTGGTGGACGTGGCGCCCGGCTTGCCGTTGACCGTGTTCTTCGACACGATCGTCAGGTCGTCGGCAGACGCGGCCGTCCCCGCGGCGAAGAGAAGCGCGCTGAGCGTGAGTGTCGCAAATCGCATAAATCCTCCAGTTGAAGAATGGGTGAGTCTGGTGTTGGCGTCGCCTATTGGCGCGTCAGCTCGATGCGCCGGTTTCGCGCGCAACATGCGCTCATTCCGAACGAAGCCGGGACTGCCAAGCAGCCGATCGAGCTGCCGCCGGACGCCGTCGGATTCCGGGATCGCTTCGCTGGTCATGGGCTGGCGTTGAGTATCCACCGTTTTCCTGGAGGCGCAAGGAGTATGAACCCCGTTTCGACCCGCTCAGGCAGGCGACGCCCTGCTCGCCTGTCGTATAACTCACCACTACGAGGATGCACGCCCCCAACTACGCCTGCTGCCTCGACTACCACGGCACCTACGCCGCGAACGGCACGGCCACGTTCACCTGGGACGCCGGTACCATCCAGGCGCCGTGGAATGCCACCGCGACGCTCACCGACGACACGTTGAGCGTCACCTACAACCAGACCATGAACAAGAACGACTTCGAGAATGCCGTCTGCACGCGCGTGAACGAGTGACTGGCATGAAGCGCTGCGCGCTGGCGATCGTGGCCGCCGCTCTTGCGTCGGGGTGCAAGCCTGGCAGCAGCGCTCCAACCAGCCCCGGCCTGACGTCCAGCATCGTGGTCTCACTCGATGGCCCGGCATCGGTGGCGCCGGGCGGCGTGCTGCGCTATCGGGCGCTCGCCACCCAGTTCGGCGTGTCGCAGGACGTGACCGCTGGCGCTGCGTGGACGAGCGACAGTCCCGACGTCCTGCGATCGACCGCACCTGGCACATACCTAGCGGCGTCATCACTCGGCGAGACCAATATCCGGGTCACTTACCTGAAGATGGCGGCGCTGGCACACGTCTATGTGCTGGACACCGGGACGTTCGCCGTGCGCGGCATCGTTCGCGACGGGTCGATCGCGACGCCAGGCGCCCACATCACGGTGGTCGCCGGCGCCGCCGCCGGATTGAGCGCGGTCACCAGCAATATCGGAGCGTTCGAGCTGCTGGGGGTCGGAGGGACCGACACGCTGACCGTGACGCTCGACGGCTATCAGCCCGCGACGACCACGCTGAATATCAGCGCCGCCGCAACGGTCGATTTCACACTGCAGCCGGCAGGCCCGCGCCCTGACGTGTCGGGTGCGTGGCTGCTGACGTTCATGGCCTCGCCGGCCTGCCCCATCCTCCCCGACGAAGCGAGGCTACGGACCTATCCGATCATCGTCGGACAGAGCGGCCCGGCGCTGACACTGAAGTTCACATTGCCGCAGAGTGCGTGGTCGTCGAGTGAGTTCACCGTGAACGGGCTCCTCTTCGGCTCGCGGATGACGTTCGTCCTGTCGAATGATGATCCGTTGATCTACCAGACGCTGAGCTCGGGGGAGAAATTCACCCTCGACGGCGCCGCGACGCTCGACCTGAGCGCCGGGACGTTCCGCGGCCAACTCAACGGCATGGTGCACGTCTTTCTGGAGCCGAACTTCACCGGGACCTCGTGCACGCGGAGCGATCACGCGCTGCTCATGGCGCGCAGCGCCAACGGTGGTTGATGGCAGGCTCGGGCGAACACGGTTCGGCCTCAGGCGTCACCTCTCCCAACTCCGGAGCCAGCTCCTCAGTCCTCAGTGCGCGATCGGCGCCGTTACGCAATACCGGTGCGCTCGCATGAGTGGTCCATCATATGCACTGGCCGGAGCGTGCCGAACCGGATGCCGCCGGAGTGTATTCAAGGACGACAGTACACTGTGTAAAGAATGGCAATCTGAGGACGAAATCAAGGCAGAGCTGCGCGAGCTGACCGAGGCCACGCGCAAGCTCAGGCACGATCTCGACTCGATGGTGCGGCACCCCGCGCGCAGGGCGGAGCGGCGCGATCTGCACAAGACCGACGGCCAGAGAGCCGATGAGCGGCCTCAGGTGGATCGCCGCAAGCGCGGGAAGTCGCCCGAGTAGCACTGCCAATACTGGAATGGCGCCCTCGGCGCCTCGTGCGTTTCTCGCGTCCGCCGCCCCAAATTGAAATCCGCGCCGGTGTCCAGCCGCCGCTATCTTCCTGACAGGTCAGCCGCGACGGCGTGGCACAGCTCTTGAGCTTAGCGCCCGCGATGGCCACCCCGCTGTTTGCGCTTCTCGTCCTCGCCGGGGCGGCGTTGTATTTCATGAACCCGGAAGAACGGCAGAAACTCATAGCCGCCGGCGTCTCGTGGCTTCGGCGGGTTGCCCTCGAAATGCGCGACGGACGCGAGCCGTACGACGAACTGGACGCGATCCTGCTCGCGCGCACCCGGAGCATCATCGTGACCCCCGCGGTGATCGCCGTCTGGACTCTGGTCTGGCTCTTCACGCCGGCAGTGGGCAGTGACGGCGCGGTGAGCTGGGGAGCGAACTATGCTCCGCTGACGACCAACGGCGAGTGGTGGCGCCTCGCCAGCTATGCGACGATCCCCGACGGCCTGCTGCCGCTGCTCGCCGCGGCCGCGGCTTTCGTCGCGATCGGCATGGTCCTCGAACGCCTGACTGGCGCCATCGCTTTTGCGGGCGCCAGCGCTGCAGCCGCAGTGGTCGCCGGCGTCGTCAGCCTCTGGACGCTTCCCGCGACGTCGAGCACCTCTGGCGCGTCCGGCGCCGTGTTCGGCGCGATCGGGCTGCTGCTGGCGGCGATGGTCTATGGCTATCTGCGCCAGCCCCGTCTGCCGTTCTCGGCCGTCGCAGTCAAGCGTATCGGCGCTGGTACGGCGCTCTTCCTGATCGTCGCGGCCTCGACGAGCCAGCTCACCGCGGCAGCGGCGTTCAGTGCGTTGTCGACGGGCCTCGCGATCGGCGTGGTCGTGGCCGGCGGCGTGGTGCAGGCACGAGCCCGTCCCGGAAGATCGCTGGCCGTGTCCGCGGCGGTCGCCGGCCTGGCCTTCGCGCTCGCGCTGCCGCTCCGCGGCACGATCGACGCGCGGCCGGCCATCGCACGAATCGCCGACGTCGAGGCGCGGACGTCCTCCGACTACGCGAAGGCCGTCAATGCCTACACGCAGGGACGATTGAACGCCAGGGCACTCGCGCAACTCATCGAGAAGAACATCCTGCCGGCGCTCGACGCCGATCGCGCGCGGGTCGAAGGGCTGCGCGGGGTGCCTCGCGAACAGGCCCCGATGGTCGCGACGGCGCGCGAATACTTCGAGCTGCGCGACGCGTCGTGGCGCCGCCGCGTCGATGGCCTGCGCGGCTCGAGCATGACCGCCCTGCGCGATGCCGATCGCGCCGAGCGCGCTGCGCTCGACGCCTATGGGCGCCTGCAGCTGACCGGCGGTTCGTAGAGGCGCTGCCGAACCACTACCCCCGGCGCAGCGCCACCTGCGGATCGATCCTGGTGACGCGGTGGACCGGCACCCAGGCAGCAACGAGCGCCACCGCCAGCATCAGGAGCGAGATCCCGCCGAGGACGATCGGGTCGGCCGACGCCAGGTGCCAGAACATGCTGTTGAGGACGCGGCTCAAGCCGAAGCCGCCGAGGACACCCAGCGCCACACCGGCGCCGATCGGGCGCAACGACTGCGCAAGCAGCTGCGCCACGACACCGCGCGCGGTCGCGCCCAGCGCCATCCGGATGCCGAACTCGGTCGTCCGCTGGCCGACCACCCACGACATCACCCCATAGACCCCGACGACCGCCAGCAGAATCGCCAGCGAACCGAAAATGCTGAACAGCGACGCGAAGAACCGGCTGTTGGTCACCGACGGAGACGACGACACGCGCTCATCCATCGTCATGAAGTCGCGCGCGGCCTGGTCCGGATCGACGCTCTTCAGCGCGTCCTGGATCGGCCGGACGAGCGTGAGCGGGTCGACCGAGGCACGCACCACGAGCGCCTTTCGGGTGTGTATCCATTCGTCTTCACGCCCGTACTCCGACAGGTGCTGGCGCATCGGGATATAGATCGCGGCCGGCTTCTCGTTGAAGAACGACGGATAGGCGACGTCGGCGACGATACCGACGATCTGGCGCGGCTGCGGCTCGGCGGTCGGGCCGTCGCCGGCCGGACCAATCGAGACCCGAATCATCTGGCCGATGGGATCCTGCGCTGGAAAGTGGCGATCGGCGAACGTCTTGTTGACCACGGCGACCCACGGCGTCGAGGCGTTGTCATGCCCGTCGATCGTGCGGCCGCGCAGCAGGCGGATCTGCAGCGTGTCGAGCGCCTGCGCGTCGACTTCGTTCAGATCGGCCTGCGGCTCCTTGCCGGGCTCGGGACGCGGGCGGCCGACGATGACGAAGGGATGCGTCCACACGTCCGTCGGCAGACGGCTGATCACGCCGGCCCTGGTCACGCCCGGCAGCGCGCGGACCCGCTCGAGGAGCTGGTCGTAGAACCGCTGGCTCTCGCCGGTGACGAGATTGGTGTCGCGCGCCGACTTGTCGAAGTACTTCGTGCCGCCGAGCAGCACGTCGGCGGTGAGGAGACGCGTCGTGTCGAATCCGGGCAGCTCGTGCTGTTCGCGCAGGAAGCCGCGCATCATCAGGCCGGCGCCGACGAGCAGCACCATCGACAGCGCGACCTCCGCGACCAGCAGCATGCTGCGACCGCGGCCGCCGCCGCCGCTCGATCCGCGCGCGCCTTCCTTCAGCAGTTCGTTGAGATCGGCGCGCGAGGCGCGCAGGGCCGGCAGCAGCCCGAACACCACGCTCGAGGCGAGGGAAATGGCCAGCGCAAACACCAGCACCCGGACGTCCATGCCGACGTGTCGCAGCAGTTCGGGGAACTGCGCCGGGACGATCAGGGCAAAGAGCCGCGTCCCCCACAGCGCCAGCGCGAGGCCGAAACCGCAGCCGACGAGCGCCAGGAGCAGGTTCTCGGTGAGGAGCTGCTGCATCAGCCGCCCGCGTCCCGCCCCGGCGGCGGCGCGCATCGCCATCTCTTTCTGCCGCGCGGCGCCGGCCGCCAGGAGCAGGTTCGCCACATTGGCGCAGGCAATCAGCAGCACGAAGCTGACGGCCCCGAGCAGGAACGTCAGGCCGGTCGTCGCATCGCCGAAAAACGCCTTCTGCAACCCGACTACGCGCGCGCCGCTGGCGCCGGCCTTCTCGCCGTGCGACTCGAGCACCTGGCGCGTCACGGCGGTCGCTTCCGCTTCCGCCGCCGCCAGCGTGACGCCGGGCTTGAGACGGCCGGTCGCGATCATCCAGCGCGCCTCGGGAATCCGCCGCAGGTCGTTGGCCGCCCAGAAGGCGATGTCGTCTTCCCAGGGCACCAGCGCAAACCCGCGCGGCATCACCCCGATGATCGTCCGCGGCTCGCCGTCGACGTGAATCGACGTGCCGATGACGCCGGCGGCGCCGGCCAGGTGGCGCTGCCAGGTGTCGTAGCTGATGACGATCGATCGCGCTTCCTTCTGCTTGACGACGTCGTCGAAGTCGTCGAGACGGTAGGTGCGCCCGAGCAGCGGTGCGACGCCGGTGATCGAGAGCGCGTTCCAGTCGACCGGCATCTGCGAGACGCGGCTCGTCTCGGCCGGCGTCGCGATGGTCACCGGCGCGCCATTGCCCTGGAAGAAGCCGAACGCCTCGAACGACTGCCCGCGCTCGACGAGCGCGCGCACGATCTCGTAGCTGGGGGGCTGCTGGCCGATGCCGCGCTCCGGATTCGTGCCCCACAGGACGGCCAGCCGATCCTCGGCGGCAAAGCCCAGGTCGTAGTGCGCGACGCGGTTCACGACGCTGTACATCGTCGTCGTGGCGCCGACGCCGAGGCCGAGCGACAGCCCGGACACGGCCAGCATCGCCGGATGGCGGCGCCAGAGCCGCAGCGCGTAACGGAGGTCGGACACTCGAATCACGGCAGCCCCCTGTCGGACGGATCCGCCTGGGTATACGGACGCGACGTGCGACGGTTCCTTCGCAGGGACGAGCGGCGCGGGCAGCAGGGCGAGCGCCCGATCAGTCCGGGTCGGCGGCGAGCAGACGGTCGATCGTTCGCAGCAGGCTGGCCGCGGTGAACGGCTTGGCCAGAAAGGCGCCCCGCGGCCGCGCCGGCAGCGCCGGCAGATCGTGGCTGTAGCCCGAGACGAAGACGACCCGCAGATCGGGGCGAATGGCCGCCAGACGCGCCGCCAGCGCCGGTCCGTGCAGGCCCGGCATCACGACGTCGGTCACGAGCAGGTCGATGCTGGACGCGTTCGCCTCGAACAGCATCATCGCCTCGGCGGCGCTGGCCGCGCCCAGTACGTGGTATCCGGCGCGGGTCAGGGTGCGACTCGTCGTCGCGCGCATGCCCGTCTCGTCATCGACGAGCAGGATCGTCGCGCGGCCCGCCAGCACCGGCGGCGCCTTTTCGGGCGGCGGCTCCGACTCGGGAGGACCCTCCGCGGCGAGCGGGAGGAAGATCGACACGGTCGTGCCGCGGCCGGGGGCCGTCTGCACCGAGATGAATCCGCCGGCGTGCTGCGCCACCCCGTGAACGAACGCCAGCCCCAGCCCGGTGCCCTGGCCGATTTCTTTCGTGGTGAAGAACGGCTCGAACAGATGCGCCTGCACCTCGGGGGCCATCCCGCTGCCGTTGTCGATGATCCGCACGCGGGTGTAGCGGCCCGGCACGGCGTGCTGGCCGGCGGGCACATCGGCGGCGGCGACGGTCACGCGCGCCGAGTCGATCCGGATCGCGCCGCCGGACGGCATCGCATCGCGCGCGTTGATGACGAGGTTGATCATGACCTGCTCGAAGTCGGCTGGGTCGATCAGCGCCCCACCCGCCTCGGCGCCGAGCGATAGCTCGAGCTCGATGTCTTCGCGGACGACGCGCGACAGCATGCCGCGCAGCGAATCAACCGCCTGGTCGAGATCGATCCGACTGACGCGCGGCTCGTTCTGCAGGCTGAAGGTCATGAGCTGGCGCGTCAGCGCCGCGCCGCGCTCGGTGGCCTTCTTGATTTCTGCGAGCGCCTCCCGATCGATCGGGCCGTCCGTCGGGACGTCGCCCAGCACGTCGAGATAGCCCATGGTCACCTGCAGCAGGTTGTTGAAGTTGTGTGAGATGCCGGCGGCGAGCTGGCCGACCGCCTTCATCTTCTGGGCCCGCCGCAGCTGCTCCTCCGAAGCCCGCATCTGGGTGAGCGTCGCCCGCAGCTCGGCGTCGCTGGCGCGCAGCGCCGCGATCGCCCGCTTCCGCCCGACGATCAGGCGGTTGCCGACGATCGCAATGACCGCGAAGAGAAGCAGCGAGGGCGCGCGCCAGCCGAACGGCGGCTGCGAGGGGGCGCTCTGAAACGCCGCGACGAGACCAGCCGCGGAGAGCACGGCCGCGAGGAGACCGGCGCCGCCGCCGCCCCACTGCGAGACGGCGGCGACCGTGCCGAACGTCGGCACGAAGGGCGCCGCCGCAAAGAACGGCCACGTCACGCGAGTCGTGACGACGGCCGCGGCCGTCGCGACGACCGACAACAGGTAGGACCGCCAAGCGGCACCCGCACGCATCACACTATTGTCACATTTGCGCCAGAGACGCGAACCCCGCGTTCCATATAGACTTGTGGGGCCAGCCCGTCCTCGGCGAGACATACGCCGCCGGCCGATGAAATATTTCTTTCTCTTTCTCTTCCTGCTTGCGGCCGTGCCCGCGCGCGCCCAGGACTGCTGCCGCCTCGAAGGCGTCGTCCGTGCCGCCAGCGGCGCGCCGATCGCCAACGCCGACATCATGCTGGCCGTGCCGGACTCCAAGGATCCGCGGTCAGGCAAGACCGACGGCGCGGGCCACTACGTGTTCGAGGGGATCAAGCCCGGCATCCGCGTCGAGGTTCGGGTCGTCTCGGACGGCCGGCCGGTCGCGAGCAGCTTCACGCTGGTCACGAGCTTCGTCGAGACTCTCGACATCAAGGCACTGCCGGTGGCGACCACGCCGGGCACGCTGGAGGATCTCGATCCCCAGGGCGGCGAGGCGGGCGAGATTCGCGGCACGGTGCGCGCTGCCGACGGTGCTCCCGTTGCGGACGCCCACGTCACGATCGCCAATACGCCCGTCGACGTCGTGACCGACTCGATGGGCCGCTACACGTTCGGGCTGATCCGCGCCAAGCTGACGATGACCATCCAGGCGGCGGCGACGGGCTTCGACGACTCGACACAAGAGGTGTCGGTGCCGGCGAGCGGCGCACAGGATGTCGATTTCACGCTGGCCGCATCCACGGCATCCATCAACGACACCGGCCTGGGACTCGCGGCGGCCGTCCCCGATCGGGTCTCACTCTCGCTGCTGCGGCCGGCTGTGGAGTCGGTCCCGAGCCTGACGCCGTCCGATGTCTTCCGCGCCGCGCGTCTGCTGCCGCTCGCCGCTGTCGGGTTGGACGAGTCGGAGCTCTACCTGCACGGCAACACGCCTGGCGAGACCTATCAGACGCTCGACGGCATGCCTTGGTACGCCTTCCCTCGACTCGCCGCCGGATTGACGACGCCATTCACGACGGCGTCTCTGCAGCAGACCGACCTCGCCGGAACGCCGCTCGACATCGAGGCGAGCGCGCGGCTTGGCGGGTTGATCCGGATGAGCACCGTTCAGCCCCAGAGCTCGCGGGTCTCGGGGATCGGCGCGGTCGGGGTGTTCGGCCCCAGCGGTACCGTCGACGTGCCGCTCGGGCACATCGGCTCGGCCATGATCGCGGGCCGCCAGTCATGGCCGTCCTCGCTGTATAGCGACGTGCTCGATCGCTTCGCCGGCGCCGACACCACTTACCTGCGCACGCGCGACGTGCATTACACGGGCGGCACGCTGGCGACGTCGCCCGACATCGGGTTCTCCAGCCTGAATGGCCGCGTCGAGATTGCGCCGGCCAAGGACAATCGCGCCTACGTGAGCTTCTTCCACTCCGGCGACGACGGGAACTTCTCGAAGAACGTGTTGCCACCGGCGGCCACCACCACCATCGACGTGCCCGATCCGCTGCAGCTTCCCGCCGATGCGGTGATGCAGGTCGGCGACGTGCAGTCGTGGACCGGGCGCGGCCTCAGCGCGGTCTGGGAACGCCGGTGGGCGGCCGACGTCGCCACCACCGCCACCGTCACCCGCACGCGTTTCACCAACGCGCGCAGCCAGGCCTACGACTTGACGAGCGCGACAGCCGGCGACCTGTCCTATGTCACCGGACGGGGCGGCAGCGACGCGCTGACGGAGAGCAACCGGATCGAGGACACGACCGTGCGGCTCACCGCGACGATCAGCGCCGGGTTCGCGCACGCCATCGAAGCGGGCATCGAACACGCGGCGATCGACACGAGCTACGAGAGCCGGAACGAGGCGCTCACCGGCCTGGTGCCGCTGCTGACGCGGACGGAGTCGGGCGGGATCACCAGCGGCTTCGCGCAGGACGTCTGGCGGCCGACGTCGAAGCTGACGCTCTCGCCGGGTGTGCGCATCACCTATGCCGGACTCGCGTCGGCCGCCTACGCCGATCCGCGCGTCACCGCCGCCTACGCGGCCGCGCCGCACGTCGTCTTCAAGGGCTCGTGGGCGATCGATCACCAGGCGGTCAACCGCCTTACGCGCGAAGACCAGGAGCACGGCGACGGCGTGTTCTGGACCCTGTCGGATGGGACGGTCGTGCCGGTCGCGCGCTCGCAGGAGGCGACGCTGGGAACCACTGTCGAAGTGCCCGGGCTGCTCTTCGACGGCCACGCCTACTACCGGCAGCTCGATCACCTGTCGATGTTTGCGCCGCGCCTGCTGCCCGGCACGTCGCTGACCGCCCCTTCCCAGGCCTTCTACACGGGAACCGGCACCGCGTTGGGCATCGAACTGCTCGTCCAGTACATGCAGGCGCGGAACACGCTGTGGGCCAGCTACGCGGGCGGACGGGTCGAGTACGACTTCCCGGCGCTGCAGTCCGGCACGTTTCCGGCGTCGTTCGATCGGACGAACCAGGTCAAGATCACCGACAGCGCCCGGGTGGTCGGGCCACTGACGGTCAGCGCGGTGTTCATGGCGGCCAGCGGACAGCCCTTCACGTCGTCGAGCGGCGCACAGCAGGTGTGGTTCCCCAACGGCACGCTCGCCTATCAGTCGCAGTTCGGCGACAAGAACGCGGAACGGCTGCCCCTGTATCACCAGCTCGATGCCTCGGCCCAGGTCGCGCGGCATCTCGGCCCCGCCACCGCCACCGTCGGCGTCACCGTGTTCAACGTCTACGACCGCCAGAACATCGCATCGTTCGACTACGAGGCGGCGGCCTCGACCGCGATCGTCAGCCAGACGAACCTGATGCGCCGCGCCTTCGACATTTTCCTGAGAGTGGGGTTTTGACCATGCGGACCGCCCATCGTCTCGCGATCGCCGCGCTCGCGGCGGCCGCCCTCGCCGGGGTCGCCGGCTGCGGCTCGGCGAGCTCACCGACGGCGCCCGCGGCGTCCGCGCCGGCCACGACGACCGACACCTTCAGCGGCAGCGTCGCGCAGCTCGGCTCGGAAAACCATGTCTTCGCGGTCGCCGCCAACGGAACGGTGACGCTCTCGCTGACCACCGTCGCGCCGCTTTCGACGATGTCGCTCGGCGTGGCGGTGACGACATCCGACGGCACGAACTGCGTGACGCAGATCTCGCAGAATACCGACGCGCGCGCCGGCGCCATCGCCCTGACCGGCGCGGCCGCCATCGGGAACTACTGCGTGCGGATCTTCGATTCGGGCAACGTCCCGCTCGACACCACCGTTCTCTACACGATCACCGTCGTCCATCCCTGAGCCCGGCTGATATCCTGCCTTGCGCGTCCTAAGCGCTGGAGGGCAGGCATGTACGGATCCGTCCTGATCGGTTTCGCGTTCCTCGTGTCGATGGCGGCCCCACCCGCCCAGGCGCCGGCGCCACCCGCTTCCGCTCCGCGCGAACCGATCGTGATCGGGCCGCCACCGCCGCCCGCCACGGCGCTCGAGGCCTTCCATGCCGCGCCCGGCGACATCCTGACGACCGCCTACGAGGAGCTCGGCGAGGTCGAGGGGGTGCTCGTCGAAGCGCGCGAGATGCGCGACCCGCGCGGCGGCCAGACGCGCGGCATCGTGGTCACGATCGCCGATCAGTCGCACGCCGAGCCGGATCAGGCGTTCGTCGACCCCGACGAGTTCGATTCGCTGATGAAGGGCTTCGACGCGCTGCTCGCCATCACGGTCAACCCGTCCGCGGAGTTCCGCAATTTCGACATGCGCTACAGCACGCGCGGCGAATTGGTCCTGACGGCTTCCAGCACGCGGCTGCGCGGGGTGGCGTACGGCGTGGAGGTGGGGCGGACGCTGCGGGCGCGGCGGACGCTGAACGGCGGTGAGTTCCACCAGCTCCGGACGCTCGTCGAGGCCGCGCAGCAGAAGCTGGCGACGCTCGCCAACCGGCGCGACCCCGGCCCTGCCGGATCGGCGCGCGAGACACGACCGCGTTAGAATTCGGCGGTGTCGATTGCTTCGCAGCTCGGCCGCAGCCTGACCGCCAGCTGGCTCAACCTCCTGCTGGTCGTCGCGCCGATCAGCTGGTGGCTGGCAGCCGGCGACGGGGCGTCGCTCTGGCTCTTCGTCGCGGCGGCCGTCGCGCTGATTCCGGCGGCGGGACTGATCGGCGAGGCCACCGAGGAGCTGGCGAACCGCTGCGGCGCGACGCTCGGCGGCTTGATGAACGCGACCTTCGGCAACGCCGCCGAGCTGATCATCGCGATCGTCGCCCTTCGCGCCAACCACGTCGAAGTGGTGAAAGCCTCGATCACCGGCAGCATCATCGGCAACCTGCTGCTCGTGTTCGGCGCCTCGTCGTTCGTCGGCGGCCTCACCCACGGCACGCAGCGGTTCAACCGCGTCGCCTCGAGCAGCGCGACAGTCATGCTGTCGCTCGCCGTGGCCGCGCTCGTCATGCCCGCGACGGTCGATTTCTTCGCGTTCGGGTCGCTCAAGGCCCGTCCCGAGGTGCTGCTGCGCCTGAGCGTCTGGACGGCGTGGGTGCTGCTGGTCGTCTACGTCGCCGGTCTGGTGTTCGCGTTCCGGACCAACACGGATCCACTCCGTCCGGCCGGACATCACCCCTCGCGGCTGAGTACGGCATCGGCGGTGATCCTCCTGCTGCTCGGGACGCTGCTGACGACGGTGGAGGCCGAAATCCTGGTGCGCGGCCTCGAGCCGGCGCTCGCGCAGCTGGGGATGACGGAACTCTTCGCCGGCATCATCGTCGTCGCGCTCGTCGGCAATGCCGCCGAGCACTACAGCGCGGTCTCGGCTGCCCGCCGCAACGACATGACCCTCGCCATCCAGATCTCGATCGGGAGCAGCGCCCAGATCGCCCTGATGGTGGCGCCGCTGCTGGTGATCGTCTCCCAGATGATGCACGTGCCGATGTCGCTGGTGTTCAACCCCTTCGAGATCGCCGCGATCGTCCTGTCGGTCGGCACGGTCACGCTCGTCGCGATGGATGGCGAGAGCAACTGGCTGGAAGGGCTGCAGCTGCTCGGCCTTTACGTCATTCTCGCCGCCGCCTTCTACCTGATCCCGGGGTAGCGGCGGTGTGCGCTGCGTGCGGCACGAGACGCACACCTGTGCGCGGCCGCGGACGGCCGCACAGCGTCGATCGATGGAATCAGGCCGGTTTTTGGCGCGGCGCCCTGGCGCACGGCTTGCTCGAGCCAGCCAACGTGATCTGGTTCTTCCAACGGGACAGCGAGTTGATCGTCTGCGAGATTCGACGCGCCGCCGACAACGACGACGAGTTCGAGTTCGAGGTCGCCGGCATGGCCGGACCGACGACGACGCGCTTCGAATCGCCGCGCGAACTCATCGCGGCCTACCTGCGGGAACAGTCGCGGCTGCTTGCGGCCGGCTGGCACCCGAGCAGTCCCGACACGCTCGAGTAAGAACTTCCTGGTGGCGCGCGACCTCTGCCGTCAAAACACCTGAAAAACAGCGCTCGAGGTTGCGCGGTACCACGCTTGCTCAAGTCTCCTGCGAGACGAAATGAATATCTCCAGGAGGAGTGCACCGATGCAGAAAACACGATGGTCCACCGCCATCGCGGCCGCGGCGCTGCTCGCGCTGCCGGTCGCCGGTTCGGCCCAGTCCACGACTACGCCAGAGCAGAATCCACCCGCGCAGCAGCCGCCGGCGTCGACGGCCCAGCAGCCGGCTTCGCCGCAGACGACCCAACCGCCGGCGGCACCGACCTCGACTCCGCAGTCGGCATCGGGCCAGGTCGACCAGACGGCGGCCAAGGCGCAGCTCACCGCGGCACGCGACACACTTAGTCAGATCACCTCGATGCCGGAAGCGACGCACCTGCAGGGCACCGCCCGGACGCAGGTGTCGGCCGTCATCACCGACTTCAACGCGCTCATCACCACGCCGCTCGACTGGCGCGCGTCCTACGCCAAGGTCGATTCGGATCTGACGTCGATCCTCGGTCCCGACAACGGCAACGAGAGCGTCGGCACGTCGGGCAGCGCCACGCCGGCGCCGACCGGAACCACCGGGACGACCGCGACGGCAGATGCCCCGATCGATCCGGCGATCCGCGCCAAGCTCGTACAGTTCCGAGCGCAATTGCGCGAGTTCGATCGCGTGGCGAGCGGTTCGAACGCCGCCAGCAGTTCCGCCCCGGCCGCCGCGGGCGCGGCGATGGCGACGAGCGCTGCGACGTCGAGCACCTCGACTTCGCCGAACCCGGAGAACACGAACCCAACGAGCCCTGCCAGCCCGAATCCATCCAACCCGGCGCCTGCTTCCTCGTCTGTTTCGGGTGAGCAGACGCCGCCGACCGGGACCAGCGGTGTGACGAACGTCAACGCCGCCAGCCGCGCCGACGCCCAGAAGGAGCTCGACGCGATTTCCGCCATCCTCGACGCGTCGAAGACGGGCACGCTGACCAGCGACCAGACGGCCAACCTCAAGCGGCACGTCGAAGCGCTGCGCTCGCTCCTCTCTCCGCAGCAGTAATCGAGGCCGGACCTGCGAGGGTCCGGCCCTTCCGCCGTCCAGCCTCAAGTAACAGAGCCGCTTGGGGATCGCGATAGCAAGGCGGCCGGCCGTCGGGCCGGGCGGCCGCGAAATCGGCCCGCGGCCGGGGCGGAGTGGAATAGACTAAGCGCGCGCGTTGTTATTTACTTTTCGAGGAGGTCTCTTGATGAAGAAGTTCGCGATGTTGGCTGCGGCAGTGATGTTCGCAGCGTCACCCGCGCTGGCGGCTGACAAGACCTGGAACGGGACGATCAGCGATGCGAAGTGCAACGGCACCCACCACAAGGCCGAGCACGGAGCACAGGACGACAGCGATCACGACTGCGTGAGCAAGTGTGTCGAAGGCGGCAGCAAGTACGTGTTCGTGTCAGGTGGCAAGACCTACCAGATCGCGAACCAGGACTTTGCCTCGCTGAAGGACCACGGCGGCCATCACGTCGCGCTGAGCGGCGAGATGAAGGGCGACAGCATCACGGTCTCGAAGATCGACATGCCGAAGGCCAAGAGCAAGTAGCACACACCCGTTCGCACGATGGGCCCGGACGCACCGAGATGTCATCGGAGCGATCCCGGGCCTTTCGCGTGTACCGCTGGTCCCGGTCACCCCTCGCGTGACCGGCCCCCCTTCGCCGCCGCTCGGCTGGCTCAGAACTGAAAGTAGATGAAGTCGAGCGACGTCCGCGAACGCAGCACGAGAATCGCCGCGAACGCCGCGCCGCACGCAAGCGCGCGGACGACGTCGCTGCTCCACCGATCGCTGTCGAGCGGGTGCCGTCCACGGTGCAGCTCGACCCAGACGCTCTGGGCCCAGAGCGGAATCGAGTAGCCGAAGGCGAGCAGGAACAGATACAGGCCGACCTGGCGATCCTTCGGCGCACTGTGCCACGGCACGAGACGCAGATCGCGCACGATGGCGGGCCACTCCGTCTCGCGGAACAGCAGCCAGCCGACGAGCGTCAGCGCGAACATCCCAAGCCACTGGAAGACGGGGCCGATGCTGCCGAACCGAGTCCGCGCTGCGCTGTTCGGAGGGCGGAGAATCTGATGCGCGCGTGTCGCGACGAGCAGCAGCCCGTGATACCCGCCCCACAGCACGTAGTTCCAGCTGGCGCCGTGCCACAGCCCCGACAGCAGGAACGTCACCATCACGTTACGGATCCAGACGGCTCCCCTGGCCCGGGATCCGCCGAGCGGGATATAGACGTAGTCGCGGAACCAGGTGGAGAGCGAGATGTTCCAGCGCCGCCAGAAATCGGCCGGCGTGCGCGCCAGATAAGGATGGTCGAAGTTCTCGGTGAGCTCGAACCCGAGCCACCGCGACGTCCCCCGCGCGAGGTCGGTATAGGCCGAAAAATCGGCGTAGATCTGGATGGCAAACGCGAAGACCCCGGCCCAGAGAATCTCGAACGACGGGTCATTCAGCGCAAACACCTTGTTCGCGATGACCCCGACGTTGTCGGCGATGACCAGCTTCTTGAAGAAGCCCCACACGATGAGGTAGAAGCCGCTCGCCGCCGCGGCCGGCGAAAAGCGGCGCTCCCCTTCCACCTGCGGGAGCAGGTACGAGGCGCGCTGGATCGGACCGGCGACCAGATGCGGGAAGAACGAGATGAACACGGCGACGTCGAGCAGGCTGCGCCGTGCGCGCAGCTCACCGCGGAAGACGTCCACCGTATAGCTCATCGCCTGGAAGGTGTAGAACGAGATGCCCACCGGCAGGACGACGCGCAGCACCGGGACGCTGACGTGGAGTCCAAGTGCGTCGATCACGGCCGCCAGGTTGTCGGCGAAGAAGTTGAAGTACTTGAAGAACCCGAGCATCCCGAAGTTCGACACGATGCTCACGCCCATGAACAGCCGCCGCCGCGACGGCCACCGCTCCATCCCCCGCGCCGACAGATAGTCGACCACCGTCGAGGAGGCGATCAGGCTCAGGAACCAGGGATGGACGTAGCCGTAAAAGACGTAGCTCGCGATGAGCAGCAGCACGTTCTGCCCGCGGGCCGGCAGCCGCCAGTACAGCGCCACCACGACGACAAAAAAGACGACGAAGTCGAGGCTGTGGAAGATCACGGAAAGCGCAGCCGGACCCGCTCGGCGAAGCGCTCGGTGTAACGCCGGCGCCCCTCGCGCGAGAGGTGGTCGCCGTCCTCGTACAGGTCGAGCGTCTGCTCGGGATCGCCGGTGTCGTCGATCAGAGCGGCTCCCTGCCGTTCGAGGTAGGTGTGGAGCGCGCGCATGTAGCGTTGCAGGGCCGGCGACTGGTACGGCGCGCGGCCGCCGACCGGGCGGCGCTGCACCCGCACGAAGATCAGACGCAGCCCGGCCTGCTGCGCGTCGCGAAGCATCAGCGGCAGCTCGGACCGATCCACGAACCCGCCGAAGTCGGCCTCGCGATCCTCGGTCGCCTGCATGTCGGCGGCGTCCATGGGGCGCAGGTGCTCGAGCCCGAAGCGCTCATTGACCGACTGCAGGAACGCCTCGCGCGGTCGTCGATACGGAAACATCGCTCTCGCGGGCCAGCTGGTGATCGCCGGCTCGAGCCAGCGGCGGACCTCGGTCGTCGCGTAGAGACGGTCGACCGCGGCGCCCAGCTCGTGGAAGGGAGTGCCGCGCCGCCGCGCCACCGCCGCGTTGAGATCGTCTTCCCGCGCGTGGGCTGCGGTGTCGAGCGCCCACGTCGCGTCGATGCGGAACAGCACGTTGGTCAGGTTGGTGTCGCGGAAGAAGATGAAGACGGCCTGGGGGTGGATGCCGCTCGCAATCACCCAGTTCTTGAGCACCAGGTACCACCACGCCGGACCGCTGCCCGCGTAGAGGAGCGGCGCAACGCTCCGTCGGGACGTCCCGGTGAAGACGGCCGGGTCGATACGCGACCCCGCCATCGAGTCGCCGATGACGACGAAGTCGGGCTGCATGCGGCGAAGCGCCTCGACGCGGGAGTCGTCGAAAGGCGCCCGCTCGCGCGGCCCTTCGATGGCGGGCAGATAGGTCGGCTGCAGGTTCGGAACCGGATGCAGTGTCGCGGCGCCGCGGAGCGCGAGTGGAAACAGGAGCAGGCCGGCCGCCGAGAGCAGGAGGGTAACGACCGATCTATTCACCGCCGCCGCGCCCCCGTCCGCGATTCGCCTCGGTCCGCGGGCAGGTGCCCCCCTCTACCGCCATCACCGGCCGCACGGCATCGGGCCTGACTCGCGACACGCTGTACACTTCGTCCCGCCAGCTGCTGAGCTGATATACCCAGTACGGCTCGCGGTCGATGATCAGCTCCCCGAACGGCTGCATGAACGACACGTCGGCCCGGTCGCAATAGGTGATGCGCGCGCCCAGATCGATGACCGGCTTGCCGCCGTCGCGGACCAGGACCCAGCCGCGCACGAACGTGATCAACCCGCAGCCCTGGTCTCCCGGCCGCGCCGGAAAACGCCGCACGGCCTCCACGTAGTTGGTGACCCACTCGCCGCCCGGCGTCTTCTCGTGCGTCCGGTAGAACGCTTCGAGCTCGATCGGGTACTCGCGACGGGCGACATCGCCGTAAGGATGCTGCCAGTTGACGAAATGCGTGGCGGCGGTGCTCTCCTCGCGGTTGAAGTCGTCGGTAATCGCCGCGACGATCTGTTTGGCGTCTTCGGTATGGACCGACACGTTGACGATCGGCAGCAGCGTTGCGTCACCGGCAATCGCCAGGCCGTCCTTGGCGACGGTCGGAACGCGAGGGTCGGCGCCGCTCGACCGGTAGTCGGTTTTCACGCCAAGGTGCGTACCGCAGAACACCGGCACCTGCTGCGGCCGCTCGAGGGCGAGCGGCTGCGGGCGGTCTTCCAGCCACGCCGTCCAGTGAACGGCGGGGCCCGGCGCGCCCCACCAGCGCTTGGGTACGTCGGCGATCGAAATGGGCAGGTCGACGCTCGCTCCTGGACCCGGCCAGTCGGTGCTCCAAGCGCGGCCGTTCCAAGCGGCGAACGGAATCATGACGCCGTCGCGCCGCAGCACGGCGAGGCCGAAGGCGGATTTCCCCTGTCCGCCGACCGCAATCGGGAGCGCGATCGCGGCGAGCGCCGCGAGAAGGAGCCCGGACGTACGGGAACGTGCCGTCATGCCGCGGGGGACATCTTATCCCGCCTGCCTGACGCGAGACGACTACCGGTCGAGCACTTCGCGGACCTTCCTGAGCAGGTCGTCGCGTGAGAACGGCTTGGCGAGAAAATCGCCGGCGAGATCGGCGTCGAGGCTCCCCGGATACCCGGATATGCAGACCAGCTTCAGGGTCCGGCGGCGGCCGCGCAGGTGATGGGCGAGCTCGGCGCCACCCATGTACGGCATGCGCATATCGGTGATGAGCATGTCGATGTGGTCGCCGTGCGCATCGAACAGCTTCATCGCGTCCTGCCCGTTGCGCGCCTCGTACACGGCATAGCCGGCACGAGTGAGCGCCTGTGAGAACAACTGGCGCACCGCGGGTTCGTCTTCGACGAGCAGAATCGTCTCCAGTCGCGCTTCTGACACTTCGGCTCTCCCGGCCCCCATCGCATAGGGTAACAGCGGACGGTCCCCTTGTAACTCGCTCATTGCGTCTCCCTGAATTCGTTCGACCGCGGAATAGCCAGACTGCCGCCCGACTCGGGGTGCGCTCTCTCCCTCAACGTCGAACCGATCCGGAACGAACACGTGTGCGCCTACCGCACGCTGCGCACACGATGTGCGCGGATCAGTCACGCAATCGGCGCTCGTCGCCTGTCGTACCACTCTGCCGCCAGCCAGCACAGCGAGGCCCAGAACAGCCCGAAGATCCAGCCGCCGGCGACATCGGTGGGGTAATGCACGCCAAGGAATACGCGGCTGACGCCGACGAGCCCCGTGATGAGGATCGCCAGACCAAGGCAGTAGGCCCTGGTCGCCGGCCGCCGTACTACGCGGATGAGCGCTGCCGCGAGCGTGACATACACGATTGCCGACTCCATCGAGTGCCCGCTCGGAAAGCTCGTCGAGAAGGCGTCGCGCAGGTGCGGCACGATGGTCGGCCGCGGCCGGGAGAAGACGCCCTTGATGATGCGGGTCAGCAGGTCGCCCGATCCGCACGCCACCAGGACGAACATCGCGGCGCGCGCCCGCCGTTCGAACAGCAGGTAACCGGTCACCCCGAGGATCACCAGCCACGTGACGGTCGGTCCGCCGAGCGCGGTGAGATCCTCCAGCATGCCGGGTAGCCACATGGGCCCAATCGGCCGCGCCGGATCGTCCGGGCTGCGCAGCGCGCGGAGGATGCGCGTGTCCATGGCCTGCGTGTGGCCCGCCATGACCTCGCCGGCCAGCAGGAGGAACAGGAGCAGCAGCACGCAGGCGACCAGCCCGACGAGCAGCCACGTGATCTCGTGACGCTCCACACCGCACAGCCGTGCGGTGATGCGCCGAGCGATCCGAACGGGACTCACGTTCTCTATTTTGACGCGGTTTTGGGTACGAGCTTGATCGTCCCGCCGGCTTCACGCGTGCGCAGGACCGCCATCACGTCCGTCAGCGGCACGGGTTCGAATTCGCCCGACAGGAAGTCGCGAATCTCGAGCGCGCTGAGTCTCTTGCCGAGCAGGATCGTGAGCTCGGCGTTCATGTGCTGCGGCAGCGACGGCCCTGCCGGACCGGCGCCGCGACCGCCGCCGCGTCCGCCTCCGCCGCCGCCGGCGGCGCCGCGGCCGGCCGTTGGACAGCCGGAGTAGGTCCCCTCGCCGTTGCCGCACGTGACGATGAGGCCCGCTGCTTCCTTCTCTTCGGGCGTCTGCGGCGGCTCGACGATCGGCTGCGTCTTCAAACGCTCGGCCTGCAAAGCGTAAACCGCCTTCGCTTCTTCGAGCATCGCCGCCGTCTTGCGATCGATCGCTGCCTCGAGCGCAGCCAGCCGCCTCGGCGCACCGGCCGGATCGTCGTACAGCACGGACGACGATCGCACGACGGTCTTTTCGACGTCGGCCTGATGACGGATCGCAACGCGCGCGTCCTTCCATGCCGCGTGCAGCTCGGCGGCCGTCTTCGCGTCGGCGAGGTAGCCGGTCGCCTTGCGCTGGTTGCCACCCATCCGCTCGCTGCCGCGCGCCAGGTTCTCGCTCGTCACGCGCGCCGCCAGCTCGTCGCCGCCGGTCGCAACCACGGCGAGCGCGCCGGTCGCGACGATCGCGGCGCGTTTGTACTGCGTCGGATCCTGCTTGTCGGGCGTGTCCTGTGACGAGTGGTACCACATGTCCGGCCAGGTGATGAACATCACTGCCGGGATCCCGTACTGCATGTAGGTCACGTGATCGCTCGAGCCGTAGTGCTGATCGATCTTGATGTAGAAGGCGTCGTCGCTGCCGTTGGGCGAGGTGATGTTGAAGACGGGCTGGTAGCCGTTGGCGCGGTAGCGGACGCGCTCGCGCGTCAGCTCTGAGATGTACTCCATCATGCTCTGCCCGACGTCGTTGATATAGGACGGGAACGTGTCTGGCGTGCGCTGCATGATCCAGTAGCTGCGGCTGAGCGTCAGGCGCAGCGCCTCCATGTCGAAGTTGAGGTCACCGATGATCCGCTTGGCCTTGTCGGGGTGGGCGTCGAGCCACTGCCGCGTGCCGCTGATCTCCTGCACCCACTGGAAGTTGATCGTCCGCTTCGGCTTCGGGAGCTTTCCCTCGTTGATCAACTTCAAGTAGGTGCGGCCGACCTCGAGCGTCAGTGCGCAGCCGGAGTTGTCGTCGTTGGCTCCCTGCTTGATGTAGCCCTCGAAGAGGTGACCGCCGATCGCGACTTCCTGCGTCGTGCTGCCGTCGCCGGGGATCTCGGCGTGGACGATCTCCTGCTTGTTGGGGACCTGCTCGCTCTTGATGATCGAGCGGATCGTCACTTTCTGGCCGCGGTTCAGCAACGTCTCGAGCGCGCGTGCCTTCTTCGGCGCCAGCGCCCACGCCGCGGTCCCCGGCTGCGCCGTCACTGTCATCGAGACGATTTCGTCGGGATAGTCGACGGCGCGGTCGCCGGCGCCGATGGCGCTGATGCCAAGTGCGCCGAGCGCACCCGCCGCGACGGCGCGCTGGTAGACGCCGCCGAGGCCGCCCGGCGCCAGCGACAGGACGAACTTCCCCTTCACGTCCTTGCCTTCGAAGTCCTGCGCGGCCCCCTGGCCGACGCTGACCAGCTCGCCCGTGATGTCGGCGTTGCCGTTGGTCGAGGCGACCGCCTCCGGAATGTCGTTGAGGTCGTAAATCTTCTCGGCGCGCGGTGTCGTCGTCCACAGCTCGCCCACCGTCGGCTGCCAGGTCTGCCCCGTCGGGTAGTCCTCGATGGTGACGTTCGAGAAGCCGTACTCCTTCGCCAGCTTCGCCATCACCTCCGCCTCGCGGAAGTGGCCCTGATACTCCGACGGCGGCCGCACGAACTGGTAGGGCACGAGCTGCAGCACGTGATGCATCGCGCGCTCGCCGGACGCTTCGTTGATGATCGCGTTCATCTGCTCGGTCGAGAGCAGCGTGCGATCTTCTTTCTCCTGCGCAAACGCGGTCACGGCGGCGATGGCCATCGCGACGACGACGAGTTTCTTCCGCATGATCCCTCCGTCCATCTCCGCGCTAGACTCTACCGCACCATGCGCTCACTGTACGCCCGTCTCCACTCCCGGTTCGGGGCGCCGGTCGATCGGCGGGAGATGATCCGGCGTTCGCTCGCCGCGGCGGCAGGCGTGCTGATCTCGGCGCGCGGCGCCGCCGCACGGCGCGCCGCCGGCCCGCACGTCGTCGTGATCGGCGCCGGCTTCGCCGGCATGGCGGCGGCGTACGAGCTGACGCACGCCGGCGCCGAAGTCACCGTGCTCGAGGCGCGCAACCGGGTGGGCGGACGGGTCGTCAGCTTCAGCGATCTCGCGCCCGGCGCGGCGATGGAGGGGGGCGCCGAGCTGATCGGGACGAACCATGCCATTTGGCTCGACTACGCGCAGCGGTTCAATCTGCCGTTCGTCACGATCACCGAGGAGGACGCCGAAGCGCCGATCGTGCTCGGCGGGCGGCGTCTGTCGAGCGCGCAGTCGGAAGCGCTGTGGAAGGAAATGGCGGAAGCGCTCAACGTGATGAATGTGGATGCGGCGCGCGTGCCCGATCCCTTCGAGCCCTGGCGCGCCGCCGATGCGGCCGTCTGGGACGCCCGCTCGCAGGCGGACTGGATCGCGGCGCAGACGTGCTCCCCCCTGTGCAAGGCCGGCATCGACGCGCAGCTCGTCGCCGACAACGGCATGGCCACGGCGTGGCAGAGTTATCTCGGCAACCTCGCGCAGATCAAGGGCGGCGGGGTCGAGAAATACTGGACGGACACCGAGGTGTATCGCTGCCGCGGCGGCGCGCAGCAGCTGGCACTGAAGATCGCCGCGGAGCTGGGCGCCGCGCGCATACACCTGCGCGAACCGGTCGTCGCGATTGCCGTCGGCGCCAGCGGCGTGACGGTGACGACGCGCACCGGCACGTATGCAGCCGACTACGTCGTGCTCGCCGTGCCGCCGTTGACCTGGAATCGCATCGCCTTCACGCCGCGGCTGCACGTCACTTCGCCGCCGCAGATGGGCAGCAACGTCAAGTTCCTGATGAAAACGCGCGATCGCTTCTGGCAGGCCTCCCGCTGCGGTCCGGACTCGCTCAGCGACGGTCCTGTGCATCTCACCTGGCACACGACACAGCATCAGGCGATCCAGGGCGCCGGCACGGTGGCGTTCTCGGGCGGCGCCGCCGCCGACGCGTGCCGCGCCTGGCCGCCGGCCGAGCGCCAGGCCAACTATCTCGCCGCACTGAAGGGCATGTATCCGGCGCTTGCCGCGAGTTTCGAGAGGGCGCGGTTCATGGACTGGCCGTCGGACGTGTGGGTCAAGGGTTCCTATTCGTTCCCGGCGCCCGGCGAGGTGACCACGCTCGGTCCGCAGCTGCAGCAGCCGCTCGCCGGCCGTGTCTTCCTCGCAGGGGAACACACCTGTTATGCGTTCGTCGGCTACATGGAAGGGGCGCTGCAGTCGGGCGCGAGGGCGGCGAAACGAATCGCGGCGTTGTGAGCCGGCCGGGCATCCGTTAGCCCTCGTCAGCCGAACGCTCTGCCGGGGCCTCGATCGCGAACACCACGCTCTCATGGCCACGCGCCAGGCGGGTGCCGATTCTGGCGCCGCCTATCTTCTCCATCGCGCGCTGCGACCGGACGTTCGACGGTCCGACCAGAAAGACGACGCGCTTGACGAAGCGGAAGGCGTGATCGAGCAGCAGGCTCTTCATCTCGCCGTTGTAGGACTTGCCCCAATACTGGCGAGCCAGGAACGTCCAGCCGATCTCGATCTCGCTGGCCGCCTCGTCATAGCCGTAGTAGCGCGTCGAACCGACCACGCCGCCGGTCTCGCGGTCGATCACCGCGAACGCGCCGCCCGACGCGAGGCCACTGTCGAAGTACCGCCGGAATACATCGGGCTGGTAACGGTCGGTCTCGGGATGCTGCTCCCAGATCCGGGGATCGGCAGCCGCGGCGAAGAGCGCGTCCCAATCGTCGGGCCGCAGCGGCCGGAGTGCGAGGCGTTGGCCGGTCAGTGTCGGCTGGAGTTCGAAGGACACCGTGCAATCACACTCTCGCGCCGCTCCCGTGTCAACGTCCAAAGCGTCATCGGTCGCCATCGACCATCGGCGGTCAGCGCTTCCGCGCCCGGCGCAGGTGCTTCTCGAACGCCTCCAGCGTCTCGCGGCTGACGTGATGCTCGATTCCCTCGGCGTCGGAGTTGGCGACCGGCGCGGGGACGCCGAGCGATTGCAGGAACTCGACCACCACCTCGTGGCGGTGGCGCGCCTCGTCGGCGAGCCGGCGGCCGGCGGCGGTCAGGAAGATCGAGCGGTACGGCAGGAAGGTGACCAGGCCGTGGCGGCGCAGGCGCTGCAGCGTCCGGCCGACGGTGACATGGGTGACGCCGAAGCGGCGCGCCAGATCGATGACCCGGGCCTCGCCGGTGGTGTCGATGAGCTCAGCGACCATCTCGACGTAGTCCTGGGCGGTTTCCTGCGAATGGTCCTGGCGGGCGCGGCTGGGATTGCGCGCAAGCGTCGGGCGGCTCATGGAGAGCGTTCACTCTACACCACTTGACAATATGTAGCATATGCTACATTATGCGACTCGCACTGCAATGGACAGTCTCGAAGGCATCCACGGCTCGGTGCCGGTTCCCGGGGCCGGGGCCGGCTTCTGGCGCACCTGGCGCGCCTTCGCCGGTCCCGCGCTGCTGGTCTCGGTCGGCTACATGGACCCCGGCAACTGGGGCACCGACCTGCAGGCGGGCGCCCGCTACAAGTACGATCTGCTCTGGGTCGTCGCGCTGGCGTCGCTGATGGCGATTTTCATGCAGGTGCTCGCCGCGCGCCTCGGCATCGTCACCGGCAAGGACCTGGCGCAGGCCTGCCGCGACTGGTATCCGACGTGGGCGCGCTGGCCGCAGTGGATCCTCTCCGAGCTGGCGATCGGCGCCTGCGATCTGGCCGAGGTGCTCGGCAGCGCCGTCGCGCTCAACCTGCTGTTCCACGTCCCGCTGCTGTGGGCGGTGATTCTCACCGCGCTCGACGTCCTGGCGCTGCTGGCGCTGCAGCGGCATGGGATGCGGACGATCGAGGCGGCGGTGCTGGTGCTCGTCTCGACGATCGCCGGCTGCTACTGCATCGAGCTCTTCGTGCTGCCCGCCACCCGGCCGCTGTTCTCCGAGATGGGCGCGGCGATGCTGCGGCCTGGCTTCCGCGAACCCGGCATGCTCTTCGTGGCGATCGGCATCATCGGCGCGACGGTGATGCCGCACAACCTCTATCTGCACTCCGCGCTGGTGCAGAGCCGGCGCCTGCAGAAGGACGAAGCGTCGGTGGCGCGCGCCATCCGCTTCAACACCTTCGATTCAACCCTGGCGCTGACGCTGGCCTTTCTGGTCAACGCCGCGATCCTGGTGCTGGCCGCCACCGTCTTCTTCGGCCGGGATTCGGTCACGGTGCCGGGCGGACAGGTCGTCACCTTCTCCTCCGACTCCGACTGGATCCGCGTCGCGTACCTGACGCTCGCGCCGCTCGTCGGCACCGCGCTCGGCAGCACGCTGTTCGCGGTCGCGCTGCTGGCCAGCGGCCAGAGCAGCACCATCACCGGCACGCTGGCCGGCCAGGTCGTCATGGAAGGGTTCATGCACTGGCGCATCCAGGCCTGGGTGCGCCGGCTGATCACCCGCACGCTGGCCATCCTGCCGGCCGTGATCATCATCGCGCTGCGCGGGGACGGCAGCGTCACGGATCTGCTCACGCTCAGCCAGGTCGTGCTGGCCCTGCAGCTGCCGTTCGCGATGTTCCCGCTGCTCCACTTCACCAGCCAGCGCGCCCGCATGGGGGCCTGGAAGAGCGGGCCGTTTCTGCTTGCCGCGGGCTGGGCGAGCGCGATACTGATCACTGCGATGGATCTCTACGGTCTGCCCGACTCGCTGGCCGCCGCCTGGCGCATCGTTTCGGGGCACTGAGATGTATCGCACCATCCTCGTCACCCTCGACGGGACGTCCACCGACCGCGGGATCATCGAGCACGTCAAACAGCTCGCCGGCGCCATGGGCAGCCAGGTGATCCTGATGCACGTGGCCGACGGGTGGGCGGCGCGCTTCTTCGGCTCCGACGCGGTCAGCCCTGAGGTGACGAACGATCTCGCGTATCTGGAGACCGTCAAGACCGAGTTCGAATCGGCGGGGACTGCCGCCCAGACCGTGCTCGCGTTCGGCGAGCCGACCGACGAGATCGTGAAGTGGGTTCGGGAGCACGGGTGCGACCTCGTCGCGATGAGCACGCACGGCCACCGCTTCCTCGCCGACCTGTTCCTCGGCACCACCGCCTCGCGCGTCCAGCACCAGGTCCGTGTCCCCGTCTTGCTGCTGCGCGCCCGCTGATCCACCCGACCTGAAAGTTACGCACGGCGTAACTGGTTACTGAATCGGTAAACGGATCACGCGATACCGCTGCTTTTTCAATAGTTTGCAACCATCCGCAGGGTACGCGGTTTGCGACTGCGGCCACCCAATGCTTCGTCCGGTCGCACTCGTCTGGCTGTTTGCCGGCGCCCTGGTCGCGGTCTGCCCCACCGCGGACGCCCAACCCGCCGCCGATGCGCCGGCCATCGAAATCGACCAGACCCTGGTCAACCTGCCGACCACCCTGCCGCTCAAGTCGCACCGTTCGTACTTCCGCCTGACCCACCGATTCGCCCGGGATCTCGGCCAGGGCAGCTTCGGCGATCTCGCGTCGGATCTCTTCAGCCTCGACAACGGCGCGGTGATGGGCCTCGAGTACCGGTTCGGGATCACGTCGACGCTGCAGGCCGGCGTCCACCGGTCGACGCTCGGCAAGACATTGCACGCGTTCGGACGCTGGGATCCCCTGCGGCAAGGGGCCCGTTCGCCCATCGGCGTGTCGCCGATGATCTCGATCGAAGGACAGAACAACCTGCGCCAAGATCCACAGCCCGGTGCGTCGGTGACGCTCTCGCGCGCGCAGGGAACCCGGCTCGCCCTCTACGCCACGCCGACCTACGTCCATGACTCACACACCGAAACACTCCGGCTGCTTCACGAAGGGCACGAGCACGCCGGCATCGAACAGGACGCCGAAGATCACTCGACGGCGGTCGACACGTTCTTCGTCGGTCTGGGAGCGCGGGCACGCCTGCTCGAGACGGTCGCGGTCGTGTTCGAGACCTCGCCGCGCGTAGCGGGCTATGTGCCGGGCGCCACGACTTGGAACGCGGCGATCGAGAAGCTCACGCGCGGCCACGTCCTGCAGCTCAACTTCGGCAACAACTTCGACACCACTCCCGGGATGCTCGCGCGCGGGGGCACCGCGCACGAGGTCTACTTCGGGTTCAACCTGAGCCGGAAATTCTGACGGCAATGGGAGAACTGCATGCGAGCGCGGCCGGCCTCGCGATCATCCTGGCACTCGCTCTGGCTCTGGCATTACTTCGGTACGAGGAGGATCCCCATGAAGCGTCTAGCAATAGCAGTAAGCGTCCTGGCAATCGGCACGGCGGGCTGCGGTAGCAGTTCGACCTCGCCAAGCGCCAGCACCATCAAAGTGTTCACCGTACAGCTCTCTCCGGCTCTCGAGACGCCGCCAATCACGAACGCCGAGAACACCGGACACGGAACGGCGGTCATCACCATCCACACCGATACCAACACGGTCGACTTCTCCATCTCGATGGCGGGGTTCCCGACGACCGCGAACGTGATTCTTGCCCACATCCATCCAGGCGCGGTGGGCGTCCCGGGACCGGCGCTGATCGGCGTCACCGGCCTGTCGGCGAGCACGCCGTTGCCGCTGAGCACCGGCAGCGGGACCTACACCGCCAACGCCGTGACCGCGGCGACCAACGGCGTGACCGCGGCGACCAACATCCAGAACATCCTGGCCGCGCCGCAGAACTTCTACTTCAACGTGCACACGTCCGCCAATCCAGGCGGCGTCATGCGCGGTCAGCTCCAATAAGGGCAGGAAGGGCGCGAAGGAGGCGAAGGACCGCTCCTTCGTGTCCTTCGCCATCCTTCGCAACTTCTACTCCCCGATTCTGCCGGTCGCGCCCTTCCCTTTTCTCGGCCCCTTGTTGTCCCGCACCGGGAAGTGATCCAGGTTCGCAACCCTGGTGCCCGTCGCATAGACCAGCTGCGTGATGTGCGCCAGCTTAGGGAAGTCGATCTTGCTCACTTCGTCGGTCAGATAGTGGTAGTCACGATGGAGCCCGGTCGTAAAGAAGATGATCGGGATTCCCTTTGAAGCGTAGCTGTAGTGATCGCTGCGCGTATAGATCGACTCCGGGTCGGCTGGATCGTTCATCTCGTAGTCCAGCGTCATCGGCTTGGACAGCGAGGCGTTCGCGTCCTCGTCCAGGTTGTGGAGCTCGGTGCTGATGCGGTCCGACCCGACGACGTAGACGGTGTTCTCTTCCTTGGAATCGTCGCAGCGGTTGCGGCCGATCATGTCGATGTTCAATTGCGCCGAGACCTTGTCGAGCGGCACCTCCGGGTAGTCGGCCATGTAGCGTGATCCGTAGAGGCCCGCTTCTTCGCCGGTGTGCCACACGAACAGCAGCGATCGCTTCGGCTTCGGCGCCGTCGCGAAGGCGTGCGCCAGCGCCATCACCGCCACCGTCCCCGAGCCGTCGTCGTCGGCGCCGTTGTTGATCACGTCGCCGGCCGCCGGTGTGTCGCGCTGCTGTCCGGTGCAGCCGCCGGGGGCCTGTCCGCCGCCGCGCCCCAGTCCGGGCGGCGTCTGCTGATAGCCGATGTGGTCGTAGTGCGCCCCGAACAGCACGTAGGTGTCCCGCAACTTCGGGTCGGCCCCTTCGATGCGCCCGACGACGTTGTGGGTCAGCCGCGTCTGGACGATCTCGTAGTCGGCGTCGACGTTGATCGTGATCGACACGTTACCGAGCGCGATGGCCGGCAGCGCTTCCTGTTTCTCGGCTCTCGCCTTGAGATCGGCGTAGTCCTGTCCGGCCGCCTTGAAGACGAAGTCGAAGAGCTCGTCACCGGCAGTGATCTGCGGGGGAATCTTCTTGTCGAGACGCTCGACGGTCTGGAAATCGCCGAGATTCTGACTGGCGCCGCCGCGTCCTCCCACGGCAGGCCCCCCACCGCGCTGCGGCGGCGCCGCAGGCGTTGCGGGCTGGCCGCCACGCGCGTCAGCGGTCGCCGGCGCTGGGGTTGCTGCCCCACCGCGGCCCGCCCCGCCTCGCCCCGCGCCGCCGCGGCCGACTGGACCGATCGCGGCAACCGCATGCTTCAGTTCGATGGCGTTGCGCGCCCGCGCCCCCAGCAGCCGCGCGCCCCCGGCGGGGAGGTTCTGCGGTCCGAGCGCGCCGACGTAGATCGCGATCTTTCCGCTGACGTCCCGCCCTTTGTAGTCGTCGATGCCCGCCTCCGGCAGACTGAGGCCGTAGCCGACGAATTCGGCCGTGCCGCTGACCGTCTGCTTTCCGCCCGCATTGGCCGGGAAGGTCACGCCCTGGCCGTCCTGGAACGTTTTCGACTGCCCATTCACCGTGACGGTGACGCTCGAGTTTCGCTTGACGCTGACCCCGAGCACTTTCACCGTCTGGAAATACGTCCCCTCGTCACCGCCCGGCTGTACACCCCACTCTTTCAGGTGATCGGCGATATAGCCGCCCGCCAACCCCAGCCCTTCGGTGAAGACCTGCCGCCCCTGCAGTTCATCGGACGCGATGTACGACAGCCACGGCTTGAGTTCGTCGGCCGTGATCGACTGCGCGCCGGACGTCTTGCCGCCCTGCGCCAGGCCGGTCCATTGCAACGACAGCGCAATCAGGAACGCCCCGCACAGAGCGTTCAACCTGCGACATTTCATGGAAATCCACCCTCCATCCACAGCATACGTTGGATGAAGAGTGTTCATTTACCCGGTCGCGTCGAGCGCATGGATCGCGGCGGACGCGGCACGCCCGAGCCGGGTGGCCCGTCTTTTCGCATAAGATCGCGAGGCCGGTTTCGGCGAGGAGGCTTTCGAATGCGTGTTGTGATGTTGAGCGCCGTGTTGGCGGCGGGCGCGGCGGCGCTGCCCATGGCGCAGGCTCCCGCGGGAGGTTCCCAGGTGGAATTGAAGGTTGGCGATCAGGCGCCGGACTTCTCGCTGCAGGCGAGTGACGGCAAGACCTATCAGCTCTCGAGTTTCAAGGGCAAACAGGCGATCGTGCTGGCCTGGTTCCCCAAGGCGATGACCAGCGGCTGCACGCTCGAGTGCAAGTCGCTCGCTGAGCACGGCGACATGATCCGCAAGTACGACGTGACGTATTTCATGGCGAGCGTCGATCCGCTCGACAAGAACACCGAGTTCGCCAAGGCGACAAGCGTTGACCTCGGGGCTCGCGGCGGCGTCGTCGCGAAAAAGGAAGCGGACTTTCCCATCCTGAGCGATCCGACCAAGGCGACCGCCAAGGCCTACGGCGTACTCAACGACCAGGCCGGCTTCGCCAACCGCTGGACCTTCTACATCGGCAAGGACGGCAAGATCCAGGCGATCGACAAGGAAGTCGGCAAGCACGTCCAGACGTCGGCGGAAGACATGGCCGCCAAGCTGGGGGAACTCGGGGTCGCCAAGAAATAACCCGAGCGGCCGTGGGACCGCGGGCGCAACGACATGGATCGTCGCGTTCCGTGCACCCGGCCGATCGGCGGTGTTGCGATGGAGCTTCCGCCCGAGGGCGGAAGCTACACGCCGTCGACGATGATCAGCTCGGATTCGGCGGTCGCCTGGCGAAGCGCCTTCGCAGCGGCGTACTCCGGCGACGCCCACCACGCCTTCGCTGCCTCGACCGACGGGAACTCAACCAACACGAACCGCTTCGGGCTCCAGGTGCCTTCCATCGGGTGCACCTGGCCGCCGCGAACGATGAAGCGGCCGCCGAATTTCTCGAGGCTGGGCGGCACCATCGCCTTGTAGTCGGCGTAGCGCACCGCGTCCTTCACATCCACCTGCACGACGACGTAGGCTGCCATCTCTGTCGTTCCCTTCGATATGTCGCCGATCATCGGTGCGGCGCGCGCACGATTTCTTCCACGAAGGCATCGCCGAAGCGCGCCGCCTTGCTCTCGCCGATGCCATAGATGCCGCTGAGTTCGGCGACGGACGTCGGCTTCACCCGCGCGAGCTCGCGCAGCGTCGTGTCGTGGAAGATGACGTAAGGAGGCACGTTGCGCGCGCGCGCAAGACGGAGGCGCACGGCGCGCAGTCGGTCGAACAAATCGTCATCGACGTCGCCGCCGCCGACCGGGGCCTGACGGCGGCGATCGGCGCGAGCTTCCCGGGTGACCCGGCGCTGCCGCGCCAGCGAGAGGTCCGGACGCGCGGCGGGATCTTTCAGCAGTGACACGCCGTCCTCGGTGAGCGCCAGCACGGGATATTGATCGTCGGTCTGGCGCAGCAGCCCTTCGGCCATCAGCTGCTCGATGTAGGCGCGCACTTCCGGCGCGGAGGCCTCGCGCAACAGCCCGAACGTGCTCAGCCGCTGATGACCGCGGCTCGCGATCTGCTCGCTCTCGCTGCCGCACAGCACGTTGGCGACGTGCGCCGCGCCGAACCGCTGCCCGACCCGCGCCACGCACGACAGGATCTTGCGCGCCACCGTCGCCGGCTCGGCCACCGCCTCAAGCTCGCCGAGGCAATAGTCGCAGGCGCCGCACCCTTCCTTGACGTAGGGTTCGCCGAAGTAGGAGACGAGATGCCGGTGGCGGCAGCCGACGCCGGCAGCGTACCGCTCCATGTCGCGCAGCAGCGACCGGCGCGCGTCCGTCAGCTCGCCGTTGCGCTCGAGCATCATCCGCCACTTGAGGAAGTCGGCCGCCGAATAGATCAGCACGCACTCCGCCTCGAGACCGTCACGACCGGCCCGGCCGGACTCCTGCTGGTAGTGCTCCAGCGATTGCGGCGCGCCCGCGTGGACGACGAAGCGGACGTCGGAGCGATCGATCCCCATCCCGAACGCCACCGTGGCGACGACAACGTCGGCGTGCTCGTTGATGAAGGCGTCCTGGTTGCGGTTGCGCTCCTGGTCCGGCAGGCCGGCGTGATACGGCACGGCGCGGATCTTCTCCGACGACAGCCACGCCGCCAGCGCGTCCACTTCGCGCCGCGACGGGCAGTAGACGATGCCGGCGTCGCCGCGATGGCGCGCCAACACCTCCTGCAGCTGTTTCTTCAGGCCGCCGCGCGGCAGCACGCGATAGAGGAGGTTGGGCCGATCGAACGATCCGACCAGCTCGACCGCGTCGCGCAGCTGGAGCTGCGAAGCGATGTCGCGCCGCACCCGGCCGGTCGCGGTCGCGGTGAACGCGTGCAGGCTGACGCCGGCGAGGCGCTGGCGCAGCGCGCCGAGCTGCCGGTATTCGGGACGGAAATCGTGCCCCCACTGGCTGATGCAGTGCGCTTCGTCGATCGCGATGTACGCCACCCGGCCGAGCCGCTGGAGGAACGCCTCGCTCCCGTCCCCCGCCAGGCGTTCCGGCGAGACGTAGAGCAGGGCGTAGCGCCCCTCGCAGATGCCGGCCGTCACCGAGGCCTTCTGGTCGGCGCTGAGCGCGCTGTTATAGAACGCCGCGTCGACACCGTTCTCGACCAGCGTGTCGACCTGGTCCTTCATCAGCGAAATGAGCGGCGACACGACGAGGCCGGGGCCGCTGCCGCGCCGGACGAGCGCCGGCGCCTGGAAGCAGAGCGACTTGCCGCCGCCGGTCGGCAGCACGACGACGGAGTCGCGGCCCGAGAGGATCGCGTCCATCGCCTCGCGCTGCAGGGGCCGGAACGACGAATAGCCCCAGTAAGTGGAGAGAACGGCGTCGAGGGTGATGGCAATCATTATCGGCCATAATGTGCCGCCATGCGCGTGCAACTCGCCGCACTGCTTCTGCTCGTCGCGCCGATCGCCGCGCAACCGGTCGCGCCGCCGACGTTTCGCATCGAGGAAACGACAATCCGCCAGGTGCACGAGGCGATGACCGCGCATCGCCTGACCTGCCGCGCGCTCGTCGAGGCGTACCTCGAGCGCATCGACGCTTACGACAAGAACGGCCCGGCCATCAACGCCATCGTCCAGACCAATCCCGACGCAACGAAGGACGCCGACGAACTCGACCGGCGCTTCGGGCAGAACGGCTTCGTCGGACCGCTGCACTGCGTGCCGGCGATCGTCAAGGACAACTTCGAGACCGTCGGCCTGCAGAGCGCCGCGGGCTCGCTGTCACTGAAGGGCTTCGTCTCCGACAAGGACGCGTTTCTGGTGAGGCGCATCAAGGCTGCCGGCGCAATCGTGCTCGCCAAATCGAACATGGCGGAGTTCGCCTTCAGCCCGTACGAGACGGTCAACTCGATCCTGCCCGGTTACACGCGGAATCCGTATGCACTCGACCGCGTCACCGCCGGCTCGAGCGGCGGCACGGCGGCCGCCGTCGCCGCGAACTTCGGTCTCGTCGGGCTCGGCACCGATACCGGCAACTCGATCCGCGGTCCGTCCTCGCACCAGGCGCTGGTCGGCATCCGATCGACGATGGGATTGACGAGCCGCGCCGGAGTGGTCCCCCTCAGCCTCCTGGCCGACATCGCCGGACCGATGACCCGCACCGTCGAGGATGCGGTCGCGGTGTTCCAGGCGATCGTCGGCGAGGATCCCGACGACCCGGCCACGGTGGCGAGCCGCGGCAGGACGGTCCCGGACTACCGGCAGTCGCTGCAAACGGCCGGGCTCAAAGGGGCGCGCATCGGCATCCTGCGCCAGGCCTACGAGCGCGACACGGCCGACGCGGAAGTCGTCGACGTGTTCATGGCGGCGGTGGCGGACCTGCAGCGCGCCGGGGCGGAGGTCATCGATCCGGTGCGCGTCGATCTCACGAACGTCCGACGCGCACAGGACGCTCACGTCTGCGGCGGCTTCAAGTACGACATCAACCGCTATCTCGCCGCGCAGGGCGATCGCGTCAAGGTGCACTCGCTCGAGGAGATCATCCGGTCGCGCGCGTTCCATCCCTCGATCGAAGCGCGGCTGCGTTCCGCGCAGGACGGCGACGAGAACGGCCCCAACACGACGTCCTGCGCCGCCGACGCAGACTACCGCGAGGCGTTCCGCGGCGCGGTCGCGAAAACGATGGACGCGGAGAAGCTCGATGCCTTCGTCTACCCGACGTGGAGCAACCCGCCGAGGCTGATCGGCGATTTGAACACACCGCACGGCGACAACAGCCAGGTGTTCTCACCCACCACCGGCTGGCCGGCGATCAACGTGCCGATGGGCTACACGCGCGGCACGCTGCCGATTGGCCTGACGTTCTTCGGCCGCGCCTGGAGCGAGCCGACGCTCGTCGCGTACGCGTACGCGTATGAGCAGGCGACCCGCCATCGCAGGCCGCCGGCGTCGACGCCGCCACTGCGGGAGACGGCGAAATAAGGAAGGACCGAACCTGAAGGTCAGGCCTGCGCTTGCGCGCGAGCGGCAGTCTGGAACGCCTGGCGGCGCCGCGTGAGTTCGGGGACCTGGCCGATCATCCGCTGCACCATCATCAGCTGAGCGCGGTGGTGCATCTCGTGCTCCTTGGGCCCGAGCAGCATCTCGAAGCGCGATTTGGTGGACGGCTGGATGGGCGGCGGGAACGTCACCGTCGACGCGAGCGCCGCCTCGTCGAGGCCTTCGACGAACGCCGCGAATGTCTCGCCATGCTCCGTCAGGGCCCGGACGATGTCGGCCTTGGTGCGGAGCGCGGCTTCGTCGAGCTTGGCCTGCTGCTGATGCGCACCGAAGTACGCGAAATCCACCGCGGCGATCTTCTTGCCGTGGACGTCAATCTGCCACATCGGGCTGATCGCGATGTGCGCGAGCAGCTCGCCAACGCTCATCGCGCCGTCGGCGGTCCGGAAGCCGTACTGGTCCTCGGGAATCTCGTTGGCAATCGTCAGCGTGTTCTTGCGGACGGTGCGGAAACTGTCGGCGATGTGCTTCGATCCGTAATAGGTCACGTTCATGCCTCCTGGGCCAGCCGCTGAGTGTAACATCTCGTCATCGTGAGTCCTCTCGAAATCGTCGCGGTCGTCTTCGGGCTGGCGAACATCTACCTGACGGTCAAGCAGAACATCTGGGGCTGGGCCGCCGGGGCGGTGATGGTGTCGCTCTACATCTACATCACGTTCGAGGCGCGACTGTACTCAGATGCGCTGCTCAACGTGTTCTTTCTCGTCATGCAGTTCTACGGCTGGTACGAGTGGACGCGCGGGCCGGTGGCGCACGCACGATCGCTGTCGGCCGTGAAACGGCTCAGCGCGCGCGGCTGGGCCTGGACCTCCGGCGGCGTCGTCGGCGGAACCGCAGCACTCGGCACCGCCATGCACGTCTACACCAACGCGTCGCTCCCCTACCTCGACGCATCGGCAACCGCCTTGAGCGTCTTCGGTCAGTTCCTGATGACCAAGAAATACCTCGACAACTGGCTTCTGTGGATCGTCGCCGACGTGCTCTACATCTTCCTGATCTACCCGCGGAAGGGGCTCTACCTGACGGCGGCCCTGTACGTCGTCTTCCTCGCGCTCTGCGTGCAGGGATACCGCGAGTGGCGGCGCCCGCCCGAGACTCAGCGCGTGAATTGAACGGAGCGGACGACGTTGCGGACGGCGGTCGCATAAATCGAGGCCTCTTCACGCGGCGCCACGCCAAAGACGTAGAAGAGCGACCCGTCGCTCAGGATCGCGGTGTAGACGTCGATCGACTCGGGGCCGCCCGTGACGTCCGACACGTTCGACGCGACGGTGTGCAGCGCCTGCCTCCCGCCGATCGAGACGGGATCCGAATTGGCTCCAGGGGTCAGGCGCGGATTGCTTCCGCGCAGCCCGTCGAGCAGCTCGCGCGTCGCGGTCGGCAGGTCGTGGCTCTCGTTGCGCGCCACGCCGATCTCGACGCCGTGCGTGAACACGCCGTTGCCGTCGATCGTACCGGACGCGCCGTCGGGCGCGAAGGTGACCGAATCATTGCTCGGCAGCTCGCGCCAGTTCGCCGGCACGGCGACCTGGAACAGATTGCCCTCGTTGTAGGTCGTCGTCCGCGAGTCCGGGCGCGCAATGTTTGCCGTCCGCGGACGTGAGTCGGGGACGCTGGTGCCGCGGCCGGCCTTGCGGTTCTTGGACACTTCCTCGGCCGAGGGCGCCGGTGGCAGCGAACGCAGGTGCGCCTGCACCTGCTGGAACTGCCGCGAATCGTGTTCGGCGGTCGTCACGTGCAGGAGCTGGGCTTCCTTGTTGATGTAGTCGTAGCGGTTCCCCGGATTGGGATGGTCGCTGAGCCATTGCGGTCCGCCTGGGCCGCTCTCCTTCTCGATCGTCCGGAAGACGTTCGCCATGTCGCGCGGGTCGTAGCCCGCCGCCGCCATGATGTGGCTGCCGAGGATGTCGGCCTGCTGCTCGTATTCGCGGCCGTAGCGGAGAAAGGCGGCGCCGAGGCCGAACTGCGACCCCTGCGAGATCACCTGACCCCAGCCGCCGCCGACGATCGCACCGAGGATCTGCCCCGCCACCGAGCCGACCGCGTATGGCGTCGCCTTGGTCTGCTGCGCGGTGCCGTGACGCAACGCCACGTGGCTCAGCTCGTGGGCCATGACGCCCGCGACCTCGCCTTCGGTGTGCGCCTTCTCGATCATGCCTCGGTTGATGAACATCGGACCGCCGGGAAGCGCGAAGGCATTGATATCGCGCAGGTTGACGCCGGTGAACGAATAGCGGAACTCGGCGTGCCTGAATTCGGGAGGGATGTTCTCTGAGAGCCGGCGGCCGATTGACGTCAGGTAGTCGTTCACCTCGGCGTCGTGCATCACAGGCGTTTCCTTCTCCACCTGCTGCGCGGCCTCCTGCCCCAGCTTGACATCGTCAGCCGGCTTGTAATGGTTCGCGGGCGCAACCACCTGCGTCTGCGCGGCCGCGACTGCCCACGAGAGCAGAACGGCACCGGCAACCGACACCGGCAGCCAACGAGGCGAACCTGTCTTCCTCACGGATCCTCCCAACCTCGGCCTTTCGGCCGTCCGGAGGAGCTATTGCGCGATCCGTACCAAGCCAGGACGGAGGTCGAGGTCGAGGTTGAGTTGGAAGTGGGGGGCGTGGGGTGGGGATTAGAGGTTGGAGGGTGGGAAAACTCCCAACCTCCAACCTCCGCAGGATTACTTCTTCGCGAACAGCGCGTCGTCGATCTGGGCGTTAACCTTGGCGTCGACGAACTTCTCGGTCGTCGCCTGGTTCCAGGTCGTGTGCTTGACCGTGAAAGGGATCTTGATGCCGCCCGCATCCTTGTAGTCGCTGTAGTCGATCTGCTCGGCGAAATTGCCGTACGCCGTCTTGGTCTGCACGACGCGGCGCAGCAGCAAGCCCGACTCGGTGTCGAACGACAGCGCTTCGGTCACGATCGGGCCCCGCTGCGCGGTGACCACGACGGCCTTCTTCCCGTCGATGGTCTCGTAGCGGCGCACGTCGAACGACGAGTAGACGGTCTTGGCGTTGAGCGCCAGACCGAAGTCGGTCGGACGCGCCACCTGCGCCGCCTGCACGCCTTCGAGGTCACGCGGGTTGGGGCCGAAGCCGGTCGCCCAGGCGCCCTGCGGCGTCGACACGCGATAGCTCGGATTCGGTGTGCTCGCCACGTCAATCCGGTACTCGCCCGTCACCTTCTCCTGCACCTTGATAGGCGCTGTCTGCAGGTCGCGCGTCGTCTGCGAGCCTTCGAGCACGCGGGTCTTCGCCGCCGCGAGGGCCGCCTGGCCGCCGAGGGCCTGCACGTACTTCGCGATCACCTGGTCGGCCGTTTCCGTCGGCTTCGGCGGCGCCGCCGGGGCGCCCCCGCGCTGGCCGCCAGGCCCACCGGGTCCGCCGGGGCCGGCAGGACCGCGTCCCTGACCGCCGCCCCCTGGGCCGCCGCCGGGCCCACCGCCGCGCGCCGCGCGCGCCGCGGCCGCCGCGTCCGCCTCGGCCTGCGTCATCACTACCGCCAGCGTCGGCGTCCGCTCGGGCGGCGCGTGGCCGTGATGGCAGGTGGCGCAGGTGACGGTGATGTCGTTCGCCGTGCTCTCGTTGAAGCGATCGACCATCGCCATCATCTTCCGGGCGCGATCTTTGTGCGGGTTGTCGTCGCTGTCGAACTGGCCCTGGACGTGACAGAAGTTGCACTGCACGCCGAGCGAGGCGGTGAAATACTCCATCTGCGTGCGCAGCTGGTCGGCCGGCATGGTCTTGAGGACCTTGATGTTCTTGAAGTAGTCGGGAGCCAGCTGCCCCGGCTTGGGCGGCGGCGGCGGCGCCTGGCCGCCTCCCTGCGCGCCCAGCCCTACGGCCATCCCCAGAACCGCTATGCAGGTGACGACGGCAAACCGAACGACGTAACGCGATTTCACGCTTGTCCTCCTCTGTCTCTGTCCCTTTATCTCAGCCCCGGCGGCGGAGTTCGCTTTTTCGTAGCCTGCTCGAACGCATACGCCAAACGAATTAGCGTCGGCTCGCTACAGGCGCCTCCCGTGAAGCCGACGCCATAAGGCTGCGGCTTTGGATCGAAACCGGGAGGGAGCTGGAGCGGAGCCGGCGTCGGAGTAGCAGACGACGCCGGGGCCGTGGCCGTTTCAGCTGGCGGCGCGGCGCCCCGACCTCCGACATCGCCGCGTCCCGCCGCATCTCCGCGGGCCCCGCGCCCTGCGCCGCCGCCGAAGTTCGTCGCCGGGTTCGGAATCATGCCGAACGGCACGAGCACCGTGGGATAGCCCGGCTTGGACGCGATGCCGGCGCTCGCCGGCCCTGGGAACAGGAGCGCGTCGAGGTGGTTCGCCTTGATGGCGGCGTCAATGCCGCGGGCGCCATAGACGCGGAGGTCGCGCGCCCGATCCTCTTCGTACTTCGCGCGATCCCTGTCGAGGTCGATCGCATCCGAGGCATCGAGCTGCGATTGTCCGTATTTGATCGTGCCGAGCCGCTCGTGCGCGGTGTTCCACTCGCGCAGCTCCGTGAGCGACCGGACGGGCGCCGCCGGACCGAGCGAGGCGAGCCACGTGTTGAAGTCGCGCTTCATCCCGTAGTTGAGCACGATCGAGCTGCCGGCGGTGAGCAGGTTCTCCTTCGGATCGGTGTCGAGCATGCTGGGAATGTCGACGTCGATCACTGTCGCGCCGGCGGCCTTCAGCGCCGCGATGGCGGCGTCCATGACGTCTTTCTGTGCGGGATTGAGGCCGCCGCGGCCGCCGCCGCGACCACCGCCTGCCGGCGCGGCCGGGACGGGCTCGGGACGCACGACCGGCGGCTCGAAGGGCTCGTAGTAGCTCTTGCGCGGGATACCGATCCGCGCCCCCGCCAGGCCATCCTTCTTCAGGAACGGCGTGTAGTCGTGGTTCGCGGGCGGCGTGCACGTGTTCGTCGCGGCATCATGCGGATCCGGATGGGCGCCTTCGAGCGCACCGAACATGATCGCGATGTCGCTCACGTACTTCGCCATCGGCCCTGGCGTGTCCTGATCGGCGGTGATCGGGATGACGCCGTAGCGGCTGATCCGCCCCACGGTCGGCTTGATCGCCGCCAGCATGTTCTGGTTCGACGGGCTGAGGATCGACCCCGACGTCTCGGTGCCGACGTTGCCGGCCCAGAAATCCGCCGCGGTCCCGATGCCCGAGCTCGACCCGCCGGTCTGCATGATCGGCCGGCCGTCGCTGCGCGGATCGCGGCGCGGATCGTACGGGTTCATGCCGTAGCCCTGGACGGCGTTGTAGTTGGTCGGCATGGCGGCGGCGACGTAGTTGGCGAGCTCGGTCATCCCCGTCTTCGCGATGATGATCGCGCCGGCGTCCTTCAGGTTGCTGGTCAGCGTCGCTTCATACGGCGGCACCAGCCACTCGAAGGCGAGCGCGCCGCCGGTCGTCCGCATGTCGGTCGTGTGGATGTTGTCCTTCAAGGCGATCGGGATGCCGTGCAGCGGACCCCGCAGGCGCCCCTGCGCCCGCTCGCGATCGCGGGCGTCGGCTTCGTCCAGCGCCTTCGGGTTGATGGTGATCGCCGCGTGCAGACGGTCCTCGTAGGTCGCGATGCGGGTCAGGTACTGCTGAACGATCGCGTGCGAGGTCGTGCGCCCCGATTTCATCGCCGCCTGCATGTCGGGAATGCTCGCCTCGAACACATCGAACGTCTTCGCCGCGGGCTTCGGCGGCGCCGCCGGAGACTTCGCCGGTGCCTGGGCCGCGACGGCCCCGACCAGCAGCGACACGATCAGCAGGCTGTATTTCATGGGGCGGACACCTCATGGCGGCGCGCGAACGAGACGATCGCGCGGACGAGTTCCACGGACGATTTCTCCAGGTGGGCCGCATGGTCGGCGCCCGGCAGGATCACCCACCACTTGTCGGGCGTGCCGAAGCGCGTGAACAGCTTGGTCTCGATCGCCATCGGCGCCTGCGGATCGTGGGCCCCGTGCACGAGCAGCGCCGGCACCTGCAGCTGCGCGGGGCGGAACGCGTTGAACTCGTTGTCGTTCTTCCAGTCGACCAGCACCGGATCGGCCTTGAGCGCGGCGCGGACGAACGCCGTCACCGTCGCCGACGTGAACGCGTCTTTGGTGATGAAGTCGGACGCGGCGGCGTCGGCCGTGTTGGCCAGGCGCTCCGGACGAGCGGTGCCGGGCGTCGGCGGCGACTGCACGTCGGGGTCGAATCCAAACCCGAGCAGCACGACGCCGGCGAGCGTCTCCGGACGCTGCTGCGCGGTCATCGCCGCGATCATCGCGCCGCGCGACAACCCGAAGAGATAGACCGGCAGCTTCTGCGCCGGCATCCGCCCCTGCATCCACGCGAGCACCGCCGCGACGTCCGCCACCGCGCGGTCGGGCGTCAGCCAGCCGGTGTCGTCGCGCTCGGTGGCACCGTAGCCGCGCATGTCCAGCGCGAACACGTCGAAGCCGCCGTCGACGAGCGCGTCCATGAAGGAACGGCGCTCACCACCGACCTGCAGATCGAAATTCGGCAGGCTGCTCCAGGTGCGGCCGTGCAGCAGCAGGATGGCGGCGCGTGGCTGCGCGCCGCGCTTCTCCCACACGGCGAGGTGATGGCCGGCGGCCACGACATCGTGTCTGACGGGCTGCCTGGCTGGCGGCTGCGCGACGATCAGCAGTGCACTCAGCACCGCGCACGGGATACCCAGCACCAGCGGCCCCTATTGCCCCTGTTCGCGGCGGATCCCGGCGCGCAGCGCATCGAGCGTCTGCGGCGAGCCGACGAAAAGTTCGTCGGGGAACCGATGCGCGTAGACCAGCATGCCGGAGTAGATGACGTCGCTCTGATACAGGTTCAAGCCGAGGCCGGCGAGAAACTGCAGGCGCAGGTCGCGGTCGCGGTTGATCTTGGCGTCGGCCAGCCACGGCTGCAGGTCGCTGGCGCGTCCTGCGAACGTCGAAAACAGATCGACGGCGGAGTTCATGCCGATATCGCGCAGCGACTGCTTCATGACCGCATACTCGGGACGATCCAGCTTGGCCTGGATCGCGTCGACGTCGATCTTCGTGTCGTCCGCCTGTCCGAGCAGCACCAGGTCGTAGCCGGCGCCGTTGTTGGTGTTGCCCCAGACCACGCCGTGCGGGAACGCCTCCATGAAGGTGCCGATCTCGCTCTTCACCGCCTCGGTGTTGCTCTCGTAGAGCTGCACGAACAGCGTGACCGCGCCGCCCGGATTGAGGTGGCGCTTGGCCAGCTCGAAGAACTCGCGGGTGTAGAGCATCGCCGCCCCCTTCACCCACGGGTCGAGCGGGTCCGAGGTGATGGCGTCGAACTTCTCATTGGTCGTCGACAGGTAGTGCCGCGCGTCGTCGATCGTCACGTGCACCTTGGGATTGTCGACGACGTGAAAGTTGTAGTCGCCGAAGTACTTCGCCACGACCTTCGGCACCAGCGGCTCGATTTCGGCGATCGTCTGGTTGGTGACGGCCGGATCCACCGACACCGCCCCGGCTGTCACGCCGGCGCCGCAGCCGATGACGACGACGCGCCGCGCTTGCGTCGGGATCAGCGTGGTCATGTGGCCGAGCATCCGCTGCAGGCGCATGTCCTGCGGTTCGCTCGACGCCTGCACCTTGCCGGCGTTGTGGTAGTTGAGCACGCCGCCCGGCAGGCGCGTCACCGCGATCGTCGCGCTCCAGCCTTCGCCGGTGTAGATGACATCGGCCTGCCCCAGGCGGGTGGCGGTATAGCGGCCGTAGGCGGCGAAGATGCCAGGAATCGGCTGGATGCTGCGTGACAGCAGGCCCGCGATGGCGGCGGCCGCGATGACGAGCACCGTCCCGACGAGCTGCGACCGCGGCCGACCGACGCCGCGCGCCGGATCCTCGTCGCCCGCGCCGGTCGAGAGCACCAGCAGGCCCGACAGCGCCGACATCAGAATCAGCGTCTGCTGCGCGTGCTGGCTGCCGAGCCAGACGATGAGGAGCAAACTCGCCGAGAGAGACCCGACGATCGCGCCGACCGTGTTGGCGGCGTAGACCCCGCCGACCAGGCGGCCGGGATCCTGGCCGCGGCGCGCCAGCGCGGCGAGCGCCAGAGGAAAGCTCGCGCCCCAGAGAATCGCACCCGGCAGCACCACCCACAGACAGCGCACCACATCGAGCTGGAAGTTGAACCACGGATCGGTCGTGATCGACGGGTTCACCGGCCAGTACGGCATCGACTGCGTCAGCATGTAGGCCGACCACGCAACCGCACCGCAGATGCACATCTGCACCCAGCCGAGCGCGGCGCGCGGACGCGCGGCGGCCCGGCCGATCGCCGAACCGGCGCTGCTGCCGATGCCGAGCCCGAACAGGAACACCGCGAGGATCAGCGCGAAGGTGTACACCGTCCCGCCGAACAACAGCGAGAGCAGCCGGGTCCAGATGACCTCGCTCGAGAGCGCCGTCGCCCCGGACAGCGCGATCGCCGTGTAGATCGCCCAGGCGCTCGCCACCGGCGCCGGCCCCGCGTCGTCGCGATCAGACGCGAGCGTCTCGACGGTCGGCGAGGCGCCGGCGGTCGTCAACGCCAGGACCGCGACGGTGACGTTGATCGCCGCCGCGACATAGGTGGCGATCCCCAGATCGTAGACGCGCAGCAGGTAGAATCCGGCGAGCAGGCTGCCGATCACGCCGCCGGCGATGTTGCCCCCGTAGAAGAACCCGAGCCACGAGACGCCTTCGGGCGTCGCCTCGACCCAGCGCGAAATCGCCGGCAACGTTGCGCCCATCAGCAACGTCGGCGGCAGCAGGCACAGCGCCGCGAAGATCGCGCGCACGACGATACCGGCAATCCCGCCGGGCGCCCACGCCGTATACAGCGTATTGACCAGCGGCATGCCGAAGAAGATCAGCAGCCCGCACGCGCCGATCCCCAGCTCGAGGTAGGCATAGACGCGGAGCGGGTGATCACGCCGGTCGATGTAGCGCGGCAGCAGGTAGCTCCCCAGGCACATGCCACCCATGAAGGTGCCGAGCAGCACGGCCATCGAAACGGCCGAGGCGCCGATGACGAGCTGAAGGAGCTGAAACCAGACGACTTCGTATATCAGAGCCGCGCAGCCGCTGCCGACAAACAGCAACAGCAGCGCGGGAAGGAACCGGCGCGGCGTCATCGTCGTGTAGAAACCTTTCTCACGTATAGGCTTAGGGGAAATCGGGATGGTATCACGGTGTGCGGGCGCTATGAGCCCTCATACGCGCTGTTGCGTCGATCCGCTTACCGGCGCGTGCCCACGATGCCGTGACCGAATCGACCCGGCGCCTGGCGGTTCACGCCAACGATTCGGCGCCCGTTGACGTCCAATCCCTCGCGGGAGGATCGATGGCCTGGTGGACACGCGCGCGACCGGCTCAGGAGGCGGGGACGACGGCCGACGCCGAGCAGATGCCGCTGATCCGACTCGATGGAGTCGCGAAGCTCTACAAGGTGGACGCCCCAGGCGAGGAGGGCGAGACCCGTGCCCTCGACGGCGTCACGCTCGACATCGATCGCGGCGAATACGTCTCGGTCTCGGGGCCCTCGGGCTGCGGCAAATCGACGTTCCTCTCGATTCTGGCGCTGCTCGACGCGCCGTCGAGCGGCCGCTACTGGTTCAACGGCCGGCGCGTCGACACGCTCTCTCCGGCCGACAAGGCGCGGATCCGGAACCTCGACGTCGGTCTGATCTTCCAGAGCTTCAACCTGATCGGCGACATGACCGTCTACGAGAACGTCGAGTACCCGCTGACGCTGCGCGGCGTGTCGGCGGCGGATCGCCGGACGCGCGTCGACGCGGCGCTCGAGCGGGTCGGCCTTCTGGCGCGGCGCGGGCAGCGTCCGGGCGCACTGTCGGGCGGCCATCAACAGCTCGTCGCAATCGCGCGCGCGATCGCCGGGCAGCCGCCTATCGTCCTGGCCGACGAGCCGACCGGCAACCTCGATTCCAAGAGCGGCGAGGCGGTCATGCAGATGCTCGACGAACTGCACCGCGGCGGCGCCACGATTTGCCTCGCCACCCACGACGAACGCCACATCGCCCGCAGCCACCGCCGGATTTGCCTGTTTGACGGACGAGTGGTGTAGTATCCACGCACGATTGCCATGACGCGGGACGAAATCCTCGCACTCGTCGAACGCCGCCGCGCCGCCTGGGACGCGCGCGACGCCTCGGCACTCGCTGCGCTGCACTCACCGGCCGGCGTGGTGATCAGCCCGACTGGCGGAGTGCTGGAAGGACGCGACGAAATCGAGCGTATCTACCGGCTCTGGCTCAGCGCGTTTCCAGACATCCGGTTCCGGAGGGACGACGTCCTCATCGACGGCGACCGCGTCGTGGAAGTGGCACAGCTCTCGGGCACGCACGCCGGCGATTTTTTCGGCGTCGCGCCGACCGGCCGTCGCGTCGAAGTGCAGGTCGCGATGGTGCTCACTATCGAGAACGGCCTGTTCGCCGAGGAGCGCCGCATCTACGACTTCACCGGCTTTCTGGTGCAGGTCGGCGTGCTCAAGGCCAAGCCCACGGCGTAGCGATCGGTTTTCGACCGCGCCGGCACAGCCCTTCGACACGACGGATATACTCGGCGGATGCTGCCGTTCCCACGCTCCGCATTCGAGCAGGCACGCGCGCGCATGGGGGACTTCGTCGCTCACACCCCGCTGTTGACGTCACGGCTGCTCAGCGAGCGCACCGGCTTCGAGGTGCGGCTGAAGGCGGAGATGTTCCAGCGCGGCGGGTCGTACAAGATCCGCGGGCCCATGAACAAGTTCGCGCAACTCACCGACGAGCAGAAGCGTCGCGGCGTGATCTGCTCGTCGGCGGGCAACCATGCCCAGGGAGTGGCGCTGGCGGCGGCGCGCTACGGCATCAAGGCCATCGTCGTCATGGCGGAGAACGCGACGCCATCGAAGATCGCGGCGACTCGCGCCTACGGTGCCGAGGTCGTCCTGCACGGGACGATCTGGGACGAGGCCAACGACAGGGCGCGACAGCTCGTGGCCGAACACGGCTACACCTACATCCATCCGTTTGATGACGAACAGCTGATCGTCGGTCAGGGAACGGTGGGCCTGGAGATCTACGAGGACTGGCCGGAGGTCGAGCTCGCGATCGTGCCGATCGGCGGGGGCGGCCTGATCGCCGGCGTGGCGACGGCGCTGAAGGCGTGCAATCCCCGGGTGCACGTCGTGGGCGTGGAGTCGTCAGGCGCGCCCGGCATGACCCGCAGCGTCCGCGAGGGCAGGCTCACCACGCTCGAGACGGTGGACTGCGTGATCGACGGGCTGCGCGTGAAGCGGGTCGGTGAGATCAACTACGAGATCGTGCGGCGCGCGGTCGACGATCTGGTGACGCTGCCGGACGAGCAGATCTTCGAGGCGGTGGTGTGGATCATGTCGCACCTGAAGGTGGTGCCGGAGGGGGCCGCCGCCGCGCCAGTGGGCGCGCTGCTCCAAGGCCTGGTGAAGGCCGCGCCGGCGACGAAGGTCGTCTGCGTGCTGAGCGGCGGCAACGTCGACCTCGATCAACTCAAAGGCCTGCGCTGGAACTAGCGCGCGGGGTCAGACCGGGGTCAGACCGGGGTCAGACCGGGGTCAGACCACCTTTCGTTTTCTGCGCCGCCCGCTACCCTCCGGCGGACGCCGCGGGTTCCACCGAAATCGAAACCTCCGCGCGGGGCGCCAGCCGCTGGCGCACCTCCAGCTTGAACTGCCGATCGCCCAGAATCCGCTGGCGCGAACGAAAGTCCTTGTAGCTCGTGTCGTCCTCCGGCAAGCCTCCGCGGACGTGCCGCACATAGCGATCGCGGAGCACGTCCTCGGGGCCGTCGCCGAAGACCGCCAACACCGGCTCGATGCGCAGAAACCCCGGATTCGGTGAGAGACCGGCTGTGCAGCGGTAGCTGCTCCACGGCCACAACTCGGGCGAGGTCACCAGCCCGGCCCGTACCGGATTCAGCGCCACGTAGACGAGTAGGTTGCGAAGATAGCTCTCGCGCTGAACGATCTGGTCCTTGTATCTCCCTTGAAACACGTGCCCCACGCGTCCGTGGTGCGCGTTCCACCAGGTGGCGTACTCGCCATTGAGATGCTTCATCGCCTCGCCCAGATTCGGCCGGCGGTTCATGAGCGCGAGGTGATAGTGATTCGGCATCACGCACGCGTCCCAACAGTCGACGTCGTACTCGTCGAGAACATCGCCGAGGATGTAAAGGAACTTCCGGTAGTCGGTGTCGTCGAGGAAGATGCCCATGCGGCCGTTCCCTCGCGACATCACGTGTCGCAGCAAGCCCTGTTCGCGGATTCTCTTGTAGCGTGCCATGACGCGCGTCCTGCAGGATCCGATCCGCCGTCTTGCCCTCCTGTCGCGCGTTTCCGATCCTGCGATACGCGCGAACATTGCTGACCTGTCCGAAGCGATAAGGACGCGCACCCTGCGTACACCTACGATCACATGGTGGTCGGACCCGCGTTTGACCCCGGTTTGACCCCGGCTCGATTTGGGGCGTGCGTGTCGATTGTTGTGAAGGGAGGCAACGATTGCGCACATGTCGAAACGCCGCGCGCGAATCCTGCGTACGCCTACGATCGCATGGTGGTCGGACCCGCGTTTGACCCCGGTTTGACCCTGGTCGGGGGGCGCGGGGGTTAGGTGGGGGTCACTTGAAGATCGTCTTCGGCATCTTGACGTGCACGCCGACCTTGCCGTCGACGAGCTGCGTCATCGCCACGTCGCCCGCGACGCTGGTCAACTGGTAGGCGGCGAGACGATCGAGGTGCCTCTCGGCGACGAGAAAGTCGATCATCTCCTGGATCGCCGCCTTGGTCGCCTTCGCGAGATCCTCGTCGGTCGCCATGGCGATGTAGTCGGTCGCGGTCTCCGCGCGCGGCCACTTCAGGGTCATGCCCTTGCGGACCGTGAGCTGGATGCGCCCGCGCAGCGAGGTTTCGATGGCGGTCTGATCGACCTCGCCGTCTCCCTGCGCCACGTGGCCGTCGCCGATCTCGAACAACGCTCCCGGCGCGAACACCGGGATATAGAGCACCGAGCCGGCCACGAGCGCCTTGTTGTCCAGATTGCCCGCGTGGTTACCGGGCGGATTGCTACTGACGCGGCCGGCCTCGGGCGGCGGCGCGACGCCCATGCTCCCGTAGAACGGGTGCAGCGGAATGACGATGCCCGGCGCGAACGCCGCGGTCATGGTCTTGGCGTCGAGCGGAATGATTTTCGCCGGCGGACGCGGCGTCGGACAGTTCTCGGGAAGGTAGCCGGCGCAGCCGTTGTAGCCGTACGGGATCGCGAGGTCGATGGCGAGAATCTTCACCTCCAGCGCGTCACCCGGCTCCGCCCCCTCCACGAAGACCGGACCCGTGAGAATATGACCGCCCGGCCCGCGCTTGGGATTGCCTGGCTGGAACGCCTCGGTGATCCGCTTCAGCGAATCCTGGATCTGATCGTCGGGCACACCGGCGCGCCGGAGGCCGGCCGGCGTATTCGTCAACAGCGTGTCGACGTCGATGACGTCTCCCGAGCGAATGCGGAGCACCGGCGTGGCCGCGGCGTCGTACCACCCGTAGGCGATCGTCTCCGGCGTCGCCTCGAGCCGGTGCGTCGCCGGCGCTTGCGCCTGCAGCAACCCAGCCAAAGCGAAGGCAATCAGCCCGCGCATACCTTCGGCTCCTTCTCCTTCGGCTCCTTCGCCCTCCTTCGCATCCTTCCCTGTCTACTTGAACAGATCCTCGAACGCCTTCTTCGCGCTCGACGGGCTGGAGGGCTGCGACGAGGACTTCGTCTCACGTTCGACCGTGGTCCGCGGCTGGAAATGCGTGCAGCTGTTGCGGCTGTCCTTCGGCGATACGCGCAGGGCGATCGGCTGCTGGCACTCGAATGGCGCACTCGTGTCGAAGTGCGCGCATTGCGCGCAGCTGTGGAGGTCCAGCTGGCACCGCGAACACTGCCCGTCCTTGGTCCAGGCCGCCGCGACCGTGAGCTCGGCGCCGCAGCGGGCGCACTTCATCACGTCGCGGAAGCCGGGCATGTTGAAGGTCTTTGGCGCGAGCGGCGGCTGGCCGCGCGGCGCGTACTCCTTCTTCTGCTCCGGTTTGCGCTCGCCGCGCGGCTCGGGGGGCTCGTCGCGATAGCCGCGGTGGCGGTACTTGCGTTCGGACATGCGGACGGGTCGCGGCGGATTATACGCCAGCGCGGCCGGCCCCTCTCGCCGGGCGCGTTGGAACGGCGGCTTTCAAACGCGCGTATAGTCAGCCGGGAGCTGCCATGACACGCTGGATTGCCCTCTCCGTGTTCGCCACCGCCGCCGCCCTCAGCGTGGGCTGCGACATCGTCACCGCCGACATGCGCGCCGAGCAGTCGACGCAGTGGCACAAGAGCTACTCGCTCGACCGCAACGGCCATTTCGAACTGCACAACGTCAACGGCAAGATTGTCGTCGAGCCGTCGACCGGCAACACCGTCGACGTCGACGCCACACGCAAGGCGCGCGGCGCGTCGGACGAAGCCGCCAAGGCGGCGCTCGACCGCGTCAGCATCGTCGAGGACGTCGCCGACGGGCGGATCCGCATCGACACGAAGATCGCCAAGACCGAAGGCCTCTCGTTCCTGAGCGGCAGCGTCACCGTGGAGTATCACGTCAAGGTGCCCGCCGGCGCCGACGTGAAATTCGCCACGGTCAACGGCGGCGTCGAGATCACCGGGCTCGACGGCACCGTGGTCGCCGAAACGACCAACGGCGGCGTCACCGCCCACGGCATCGGCGGCAGGCTGGAGGCCAACACGACCAATGGCGGCCTCGACATCGACCTGGCGCGGGTGCCGGCAGGGGGCGTCAAGCTCGGCTGCGTGAACGGCGGCATCGACGTGCGCCTGCCGCGCGATGCCAAGGCGACGATCTCAGCCCGCATCACCAACGGTGGCATCAACACCGAGGGGCTGAACGTCGACGCGGGCGGCGAAAACACGCGCCGCCGTTTCGAGGGCACGCTCAACGGTGGTGGACCGCGCCTGGAAATAGAAGGCGTGAACGGCGGGATCACCCTGGTCGGACGATAACGGCGGCCCGGCGCGCGCGCCGCGCGAGCAGCCGCAGCAGCGCCGCTTCCGTCGCCGTGGGACCCGCCATGGCTCGCGTTATCGAGCCGTCGAGATACGCCTCGATGACGGCCGGGTGGACGTAACACTTGCGGCAGACCGCCCGGGTGTTCCCCAGCCGGCCCGCCACCTGGTCGATCGCCTGCGCGATCGCCTTCCGTCCCGCGGTCGCCGAGCCGGACGGCTCGCCGTCGCACAGAAGCCTTGCCGCGAGCAGCGTGCCGGCCCAGGTGCGAAAATCCTTCGAGGTGAAGCCCCTGCCGGTGATCTCGCGCAGATAGCCGTTGACGTCTTCCGACCCCACGTCGACCACCCGGCCTTGCTCGTCGAGATACTGAAACAACTCCTGGCCGGGCAGGTCGCGGCACTGCTTGACGATGCGCGCCAGGCGGTGGTCGTCGAGCTCGAGCTGGTGCTGCACGCCGCTCTTGCCTCGGAACATGAAGCGCACAGTGGAACCGGACACGCGCACGTGCCCGTCGTGCATCGTGGTCAAGCCGAACGACCGGTTCTGCCGCGCATACTCGTCGTTGCCGACGCGAATGAACGTCACCTCCATCAGCTTGACGACCGCCGCGAGCACCTTCTCGCGAGGCAGTCCGCGGCGGCGCAGATCGCGGGCGATCCGTCGCCGGATCGCGGGCAGCGCGCGGCCGAACTCCGGCAGCCGTCCGTACTTGTCCTCATCGCGCACTTCCCGCCAGCGCGGGTGATAGCGATACTGCTTGCGGCCACGCGCGTCGCGCCCGGTCGCCTGCAGGTGGCCGCGGGGATCGGGACAGATCCACACGTCGGTCCACGCCGGAGGAATCACGAGCGAGCGGATGCGCGCGAGATCGCGGGCTCCGGCCCGGCGGCCGTCCGGTCGCACGTAGCGAAAGTGTCCGGCGCGGCCGAGGCGCCGGAGGCCGGGGGCGTCGTCGACAGCGTACCGGAGGCCTGCCGCCCGCGCCGACGTCTTCGGATCCCGCTGTGTTAAAATGCCAGCCTCCCCGCCGGAGCTCGACGATGAAATGCCCCCGCTGCGCATCGACACGCGTCTATCCGTCGCGGCTGCGTAACAACTGGGAGCGCATGCGCCTGAAGTTGACCGATCGGCAGCCCTATCGCTGCCACGAGTGCGACTGGCGGAAGTGGCGCGAAGTCGAATTCCTGTCCCCGAGCGCCGACGTTACCCCCGACGACCTCCGCAGCGGGCGCGGTGCCGATGCCGTGACGCCCCCCAACGTCGACGACCTCGATCCAGTCTAGGCTCCGCGCTTCCGTCATACCCGCCAGCCGGCGAGAACTGCAAGGCGGCTGCCCGCTCAGGGCCGCCTCGGATATCCGCTGTCGTCGAGGACCGTTCCGAGGATGAGCTGCACGACCGCATCGTAGCTCTCGACGCCGCGCTCGACACGGTTCGCCTTCAAATACGTGTCATAGCCCTGACGCGCGGCGACGCGCAGCACACGGCTGGTGTGGGCGTAGCGATACGCGATCGCGGTCAGGTCGATCCGCGGCCCGATGTCGAGGAGTGCACCGAGCGGCCGGCCCGGCGCGGCATAGCCGATCATCTCGAGCGCGGCGCTGTATTGCGCCACCGGCTCGCCGTGGCGGCAGGTCAACCAGGCGATGAAGTTCGCTTCAGATTCGTCGGCGTAGCCGGCCAGATGCGCCCACTCGTGAGCGACGACGAACGGCCGCTCGACGTCGAAGAGGTCAGGCGCGACGAGCGTCTCGAGGAAAAACGGATCGGTCATACCGGAGACCGAGATCTGGTGAAAGTATCCGCCGAGCAGCGTCTGCTTTGGACGGCCGGTGATGATCGGCACGCCGCCGCCGAGCGCGGCGATCGTGCGCTCGAAACTCGCGGCCAGCGCCCGCTCCGAGAACGTCGCCGGATGGGCCGCCGCATAGAGGCGGTTGAGCGCGGCGGCGTTCGCGGCGCCAAGGTCGCGCGCGGTCTGTTCGCTGATCCGCCGCCGGTCGAACACCAGCTTCTCGGTGAGCGGCACGCGCCGGTAGTTCAATCCCCAGAGTCCGAGAAACGCCAGGTAGGTGACCGCCGCGGCTGCCACGAGCGCGCCGGCCGCGGAAGGCAGTCCCCGTGTCCAGCCACGGTCGCGCACGCGCCGATACACCAGCAGCGCGGCGGCCGCAACGGCTGCCACCCACAGGACATCGAAGAGCGCGAACGGCACGAGGTTCGACGTCGGCGTCAGCACGCGCTGCAGTCGCGGATACGCCAGCGTCGAGTACCAGCGCTCCACCACGACGGCAGGGATCGGCAGCACGGCGGCGGTACTCGCGAGGGCCACAAGGACGGCGAGCGTGCGGGTTTTCACTCCCCGTCCGTATCGACGCCGGTGATCAGCCGCACCGCGCGATCGTAGCTGGCGTAGGCCCACGCCCACTGGATCATCACCAGCAGCCGGTTGCGGAACCCAATCAGGTTCAGGATGTGGACAAACAGCCAGGCAAGCCAGCCAATGAACCCCTTGAGCTGTAACGCCGGCAGATCGGCGATCGCAGCGGCGCGGCCGATCGTCGCCATGTTCCCCAGATTCCTGTAGCGGAAGGGGCGCAGCGGCTGCCCTCCGACGGCGCGGACGACGTTGCTCGCGGCATGCGCGCCCATCTGGATGGCGACCTGCGCCACTCCAGGCAGCGGACTGCCGTCGGTCCCCGCGAGCGTGGCCAGATCGCCGATCACGAAGACGTCGGGGTGTCCGGGTATCGTGAGGTCCGGCTGTACCTGCACGCGGCCGGCGCGATCGAGCGGCACGCCGAGCATCCCGCCCAGCGGCGACGCCGCGACGCCGGCGGCCCACAGCACCGAGACGGCCTCGATGCGCTCGCCGCCCGCCTCGACCACGCCAGGATCGATGCGCGTGACGGGCGTGCCGGTCCGCACCTCGACACCGAGCCGCTCGAGATCTCTCCACGCGGCCTCGCGGAGCGGCGCCGGAAACGTCGAGAGGATCGCGGGACCGGCCTCGATTAGGATGATGCGCGCGGCGCGCGTGTCGACGCGCCGGAAGTCGTGCCGCAGCGTATGCCGCGCGATCTCGGCGAGCGCGCCGGCGAGTTCGACGCCGGTCGGCCCACCGCCGACGATGACGAACGTCAGGTTCGGGTGACGGTTGGCGAGCACCGAGTCGCGCTCGGCCGCCTCGAACACGCTGAGCACGCGGCGTCGGATGGCGAGCGCGTCCTCGAGCGTCTTCAGCGCGGGCGCCGACGGGCGCCAATCGTCGTGTCCGAAGTAGGCGTGGGTCGCGCCGGCGGCGACGATCAGGTAGTCGTAGGGACAACGCGCCCCGTCGCGGAACGACACCTCGCGGGCGGCGGTGTCGATCCCGACGACCTCGTCGAGGAGCACCTCGACGTTACGCTGCCTGCGTAGAATCCAGCGGATGGGCGACGCGATGTCACCCGGCGACAGCCCTGCGGTGGCGACCTGATACAGCAGGGGCTGGAAGACGTGATGGTTGCGCCGATCGACCAGCGTGACGGCGAGGTCGTGGCCGCGCAAACGGCGCGCGGCCTGCAGGCCGCCGAACCCGCCGCCGATGATGACCACGCGCGGCCGCGCCATGTCCTCAGCATAGCTGGAAGCCGTTTTGCACTGTTAACAACGCGTGAGGATCGCCAACCACATCGTCAGCTGGAGTGGCGCGCGGCTGCCGAGACGGCTGTCGCGCAGCCTGCCGTGGCTCGGCGCGGCGATCGCGCTGATGACGGTGGCCGGCGCCATGAAGCGGAAAGGCGTCGTGCGCGGCGGTGTCGACACGGCGCTGAACGCAATGCCCGTCGTCGGCGCGATGAAGGCCGTCGCCGAGATCGTGCGCGGCCGCGATTTCATCCCCGATCGGGCCGTCAATTCCCTCCCCCGACGAGCCTGAGCCCGGCCCAGAGCGACGGCGGCGCGTTGGCGACCCGCGCCGCCGCAATCGCCGCGCGCCACGCCTGGATCGGCGACAAGCCACCGGCGAGCTTTGCGTGGAATGCCGCGGCGACGGCGTCGGCGGTGAAGCCGTCGGCGGGCCAGCGGCCGATAACCATCGTAGAGGCGCCGGCCGCGGCGGCCGCCCACGCCATCGCGTCCATAGCGTTACCGACGCCGGCGGCGCCGAACGCCGAGCCGTCCGACAGCACGACCACGCGGGCACGGCCGGCCAACCTGAACCACTCCCGGACCTCCAGCCGTCCGTCTTCCTCCGGCGCGTCTCCAGTCGCGGCGAGCAGGACCGACGACAGGAGCGGCGCCGTGGCACTCACCTGGAGCGGCGCCTGGGCGTGCAGCACGTCGGCGCTGCCGACGAGGGCACGGACGGCCGACTCGCTGGCGTCGGCCGCCGCTCGAACCGGGACACCCTCGCTGTATGCCCTCGCGTCGGCCTCGGCGGCAGCCAGCGAGGCGGCGGCGTCGGGGGCCCGCCACGACGGCAGCATCAGCGTCATCTGCGCGCGCACGGTGTCGGGGATGGCCGGAGCGGCGACAATTGCGGCTGTCCGGTGCTCGGGAAGCGGCGGCGCCTGACGCTCGAGCGCCAGCGTCGCAAGCGATGTGGCATAGGTGACGGTTGCCGAGGCGGGAACGCCAGACAGTGCCTCGAACGGCACTTTCCAGAGCAGATCGTCGGGAACGAACACGAGGCGATCGCGGCCGGCGAGGCGCGGCGCGATCGGATCGATCAACGCGGCGGCCAGCGGGGCGGCGTGCCGGCGCCACTCGGCCGCGTCCTCCAGCACGTCAGGCTGCATCGCGGCGGCCAGCGCGTCGGCGACGCCGCGGCGGTCGAACGGCGCGGTCACGGCCTCCACGTCGGCGCCGTGCTCAGCGCGCGCGACGGTCACGGCGAGGAGTTCGTCGTCGTTCAGCAGGTAGGCGACCAGCACTCCGCCGTCGCCGGGAACGAGGTCGGCAATCGCCGAGGCCGACAGCGGCGGCTGGGGGAGGCCACGCCACCGCGGCAGGTCCGGCAGGCGGCCATAGAGCGTCCCCTGCTGGTCGGTCCGTTTGGCAACGAGCTCGGACAACTGGCGATCGAGCTGCTCGAGCCGTGCCGCATCGTGACGCGGCGCCTGCGACTGGGCGCGGAGCTTGACCCGGGCCGAGATGATGTCGCGCGCGATCGCCTGTTCGTCGGCCAGTTCGGCCGCGCTGGCGCCCGGAGCCACGTCGTGCTCGAAGGGGGCCAGACACACGCGCCGAAGGTGCGCGCGCCGGCCTTCCATGGCGGCAAGGGCTCCGGCGGCATCGCCCTGCGCCGCACGGGAAAACGCGAGACCGGTCCACGCGCTGGCGCTGTCGTTCAACTCGGCGCGCGCCTCCGTATTCGTCGGCGCGTCGGCGGCGAGCCGATCGAGCACGGTCGTCGCGCGCGTGAAGGCCTGCACCGCCTCCTCGAGCCTGCCGAGTTTGCGGAGTGCCTCGCCGGCGCGGACTGACCCGCGCCAGGCGAGGTCCTCGCTCTTCAGCCCCTCGGCGATCGCCGCGACCTTGCCGGCACTGTCGAGTGCGGCGGCGTGGTCGCCGGCCCCCGACTGCGCCATCGACAGCCCGAGCCACGCGCGGCCGACGCCGTCGTTGTTGTTCTGTTGCTCGAACAACGCGATGGCGCTCCGATATGCGGCGATCGCGTCGGCGAAGCGCTCGCGCGCCGACTGGCTGAAGCCGATACCCACCCAGGCCCGCGCGATGCCGTCCGGCATCTTGACGGTCTCGAACCGGGTGCGACTCCCGGTGTAAGCGGCCAGCGCGGCGTCGAAGCGGCCCGCCACGAGTTCGGTCATGCCGAGCGCAGCGAGGACGCGGCCCGCTCCCTCCGGATCCTTGTCGTCGAGCCTTCCCGCTTCCTCCAACGAGGCCCGCGCCTGGTCGGTGTTACCGACACGGAAATACAGCTCGGCGATGCCCTCGAGCGCCGACGCCACGTCGGGGGTCAGGCGCGCGTCCGCCGCCAGGGCGGCGCGGGCGTCGGCGAGCACCTGGCCGTAGATGGCGAGCGCGGCGGCAACGTCTCCCTGCGCGCCCAGGACGCGCGCGAGGCCGCGGCGGGCGTAGGAGGCGCCGGCCGGATCGCCGCCCTCCACGAGCGATGCGAGGCCGCGGCGATAGCTGGCGAGCGCGGCATCGTAGTCGGCCTGCAGATATTGGATGTTGCCGATGCTGACCAGCGTCCGGCCGATCGACGAGGCGTCCTCGTTCTTCTCGTAGATGGCGAGCGCGTCGCGGTAGAGACCGAGCGCCGGGATGTAGTCCGCCTGCGAGTACGCGACCGACGCCAGCCCGAACAACGCGGCGGCGGCGGTCAACTGATCGTCGATCGCGCGCGCGACCTCGAGCTCCTGCCGGTAGCCGTCGGTCGCGGCGGCATAGTCGTGCAGGAAGTACGCGGCCTGCGCGATATTGTGAAGCGAGTTGGCCTCGCCGTGGCGGTCGCCGGACGCGCGGGCGACGTCGAGGGCGATCCCGAAGAGCTCGCGGCCGCGGAGATAGTTTCTCTGCAGCGTGATCGCCATCGTCGCCCGCTGCGAGATGGCGAGGCGCGCCTGCACCAGATCGGGACGGCTGATCTTCTCGTAGCGGGCCGGCCGGTCGGCGGGCGCGGCGGCGATCAGATCGTCGGCGATCGCCTCGGCGAACGGTCCGTCGCGCAGCAGCTTCCAGCCGCCGCTCTCCTTCCGCCAGACCTGCGACTCGAGCAGCGCGGTCCGCTGCGTGTTCGGCTGGCCGTCCTTCATGGTGAGACGCGTGCGCAAGGCGCTGACGCGCAGGCGCGCCTCGGCGCCGGCGATCTCAACGCTGCCGATTGCGACCTGGAAGCGGTCCTCGGCCGGCTCGCCGAAGACCGCCAGGTACGCGTCGCGCCCGGGGCGCGGGTCGGCCGCCGCGCTCCAGAACGCGACGGCCCGATCGGCGTCGCGCGCGGACTGCGCGTCGTAGTACTGCTGTACGGCAGCGCGCAGGGCCTCTTCGTCCGGCGACACCGGTGCAGCCGGCGTCGATGGAGATTGCGCGATCGCGAGCCAGAGCGTCACCGCCAGAAACGCCAGCGTCATGGCTGCAGCGTAAATCGAACGGTAATCGTCATCAGGACGGAAACCCGGCGCCCGTAATAGATCGTCGGCGAATAGCGCCACTGCCGGACGGCATCGAGTGCCGCCTGGTCGAGCATGGGCACGGAACGGAGGACTCGCAACTCGGTGACACGGCCGCTCGTGTCGAGTACCGCCTCGAGAATCACGGTGCCTTCAATCCGGGCCGATCGCGCCACCTCGGGATAGACCGGACGCGCGTCGACGAGCTTGCGCGGCTGCTCGGGCAATTGGGCCGCCCGGACCGTCGGGGCAGCCGGCGGCGGTGGCGGCGGAGGTGGCGGCGCCGGGACGTCGGTCGACAGCGTCCCCGCATCCTCCCCCACGCCCAACGGCACTCCACCGGGCACGGCATTTATTGGCCCAGCCGGAGGTGCCGGCGGCGGCTCGGCCAGGATCCGATCCGGCGGGGTCGTCGGCGCGCCCGTCGGGACGGCCGCTCTGCGCGAAGGCGTCGGGGGAGGCAGGACCGCCGGAGGCGGCGGGAGCGGCGCGGCCAGCATGTACGTTGGGATGGCAAGTAGCGGAATCGGCGGGATGATATCGCCGACAACGGGAATGACGACGAGCACGAGCAGCACCACGACATGCACCACGATCGAGACGGGGACGCTTCCGGACAGATGGCTCCGCAGCTGTTGTCGCGCCATGGGACGCTCCTTTCCCTCGCCACCGTTGGACACCGGCGGCATGGCGCGCGTTCCGCCACGAACGGCGCGAACGTGGATTTACGGCAGGTCGACTTCGCCGCGCTTGCTGAGGAGGGGATTGCAGCGCAGGAGGCGCGCGCTCGTTTTCGCGAGACCGTGGACCACGCCGTATTTCTGGACGGCCAGCTCGGCGTAGCGGCTGCAGGTGGGCTGGAAACGGCACTCAGCGCCAAGACGGCGCATCACCCCGGATCCGTGGGCACGATAGAAACCGATCGCACCGAGCGTGGCACGCTCAGCGGCTGACGTCTGCAGCGTTCCACAGACGAGGAGCACGGCCGTGAGCGCGATGGCGGCCGCACGCGGCGACCGCCACCGGCGGCGGGGTTCAGAATTTGCTGGTGTAGTCACTCAAGACTGGCACCACCAGGCGTCCACCGTTCACGCCCTTGACGATTGCGACGATGTGCAGCACCAGGATACCGAGCCAGACGAACAGGTGCATGATCGCAAACAGACAGCCCAACGCCGGAATAAACGTCAGGATGGTAAGCACAATCCAGAGCACGACTTCGGCCGCGGTCAGGACCAGGCCGTTCTTCGCGTGCCACTGGACCTCCGCATCTTCCTTCTCGACCAGCAGCGGCACCAGGGCGAGCAGCCACAGGTACGCGAGCACGATCATGACCGTTCGGTTCTGGGAGACCTTGCCGGCAGGCACGTCCGCCATCTAATCCTCCTGAGCGAAATGGGCTGGGGGGCACAGTCTAGCGGAAACCAGCCGGGGCGTCCACGCCGCCCCCGTTCACTGAGTCAGCGCAGCGTGGGTGACCGCGGCGGCGAGCGCCAGCGGCAGGAATACCACGATGACGACGATCCAGCAGATGACGCCGGCGATCAGACAGACAATGATCGCGCGCCCGGTGTTGGAATAGTCGAGCGCCTGGCGTACCGCGATCACGCCGATCACCAGGCTCCAGACACCGACCAGCAGCGAGATCACCGGGCCGAGAAACGGCACGATCGCCGCCACGCTGAAGATGCCCGGAGACGCGGCGAACCCGACGGTCCGGAACACCTCGTTGAAATCCGCCTTGGTCGTCGGTTCCGGCATCAGCTTGGTGCCGATGAGAAAGACCAGGACCGAGAACAACGCGTACTCCGCGAGCGCGGCCACGAGGTGCACGATCCCGCCGATCACCCCGATGCGGAAGAAGTTGCCGATGAGCGCCGCGACGCCTGCGATGATGATCACGGTGACCGCCTGGCTGAACGCGCCCGGGTCGGCTTCGATCTCTTCGAGCGTCTTCACGTCCCCTTGAATCGCGCCAATCATCCGTCCTGTCAGATCAGCCATTCGGCACCCTCCATGAGCCCCGGCAGTGTAACTCAGCACGCGGTTTGCTCTTGTAACGGCCAGGAGGCTATAGCGACATGGACGACACATCCAGCAAAGACCGCGTCGGAGACGTCCTCGGGCTCGGCAATATATCCAGCACGACCGGACTTCCGGCCGACACGAACAGGCGCCATGAATCAGACGCCCGACATCGCCATCACCGGATGAGCGAGGGAGCGGACGAGGTGACGCCCGGACCGGCGGCGCCGGCGCGCAGCAGTGGAGCCACCGGTATCGACATGGGCGCCGGCGGCGAGGGCACGGACATCGAACCAGAGTGAGCGTCGGGCAGTCGGCAGTGAGCAGCTCACTGCTCACTGCCGCTCCCACTGACCTTGCTCACTCCCTCTATAATGTCGAATGGCTCGCCCAGCTCAGCCCGACGCCGAACGGTGGGGGCATTCGACCGTCCGCACCGCCTGTCCGCTCGATTGCCCCGATTCCTGCACCCTCGACGTCACCGTCGAAAACGGACGCATCCAAAAGATTGACGGCGGCGATGCCAACCCGGTCACGAACAATTTCATCTGCGCGAAGGTACGGCGCTTCGGCGATCGGGTCTATGGCGAGGACCGCGTGCTCCACCCCGCCGTGCGCACGGGCCGCAAGGGCGGCGGCACGTTCGAACGGGTGAGCTGGACGGAAGCGCTCGACCTCGTCGCGCGGCGGATGCTGGAGATCAAGGAGCGACGCGGGGCGGAAGCGATCCTGCCCTACTACTACGGCGGCTCGAACGGGCTGCTGACGCAGAATACGAACGACCTCGAGCTCTGGCGGCGTTTCGGGACGTCGCGCCTCGCCACGACGATTTGCGCGGCCCCGACCGGCGCCGCCAACCAGGCGCTCTACGGGAAGATGCCTGGCGTCAGTTACGAGGATTATGTCCACGCCCGGCTCATCGTGCTCTGGGGAGTGAATCCCTCGGCGTCGGGTATCCACCTGATTCCCTATCTGAACCAGGCGCAGGAGGCAGGCGCCACGCTGGTGGTCGTCGACCCGCGACGCACCTCCCTCGCGAAGAAGGCGGACCTGCACCTGGCACCCCGCCCCGGAACCGACCTGCCTCTGGCGCTGGCGCTCCACCGCGTGCTCTTCGAGGAGGGGCATGCCGATCCGGCGTTCCTGGCCGAGCACACGACCGGAAGCGACCGGCTGCGCACGGCCGCCGCGCCGTGGACGATCGAGCGGGCCGCGGCGGAAGCGCAGATCGAGGCCACCGATCTACGCCGGCTGGCCGATCTCTACGTGCGCTCGGCTCCGGCGCTGATCCGCTGCGGATGGGGCGTCGAGCGCAACCGCAACGGCGGCAACGCAGCGGCGGCGATCCTCGCGTTGCCCTCGGTCGCCAACAAGTTCGGCGTCCGCGGCGGCGGCTTCTCGATGTCGAGCTCGGCAGCCTTCGGGCTGAAATCGGCGCAGTGGCTCGACGCGCCCGAGCCGGCGACGCGGCTCGTCAACATGAATCACCTCGGGCGGGCGCTGACGTCGTACGACGCCCCGCCCGTCGAGATGCTGTTCGTTTACAACGGCAACCCGTTGACGACGGCCCCCGATCAGAACCGCGTGCTGCAGGGGCTCGAACGCGAGGACCTCTTCACGGTGGTCTTCGAGCAGGTATTGACCGACACCTGCCGCTTCGCCGATGTCCTGCTGCCGGCCACGACCTTCCTCGAGCAGTACGACATCGCCAAGTCGTACGGGCCGATCACGCTGCAGCTGGTCCGCCCGGTGATCGAGCCGTGCGGCGAGGCGCGCACCAACGCGCAGGTGTTTTCGGAGCTGGCCGAGCGGCTCGGCGTCGGCACCGCCGAGGACGAAATCGATACGCTGCTGCGGGTCACCACGCGCATGGACGGCCCCGGCCGGGAGCTGATGGAGCACGGCAGCGCTACACCGCCGCACGGCGGCACGCCGGTGCAGTTCGTCGACGTGTTCCCGCTGACGCCTGACGGCAAGGTCGACCTCGATCCCGACACGGTTGCGCACGACGCACCGGCGGGGCTCTACGGCTACCAGGCGGATCCCGGCAGCGACGACTTCCCGCTGGCGCTGATTTCACCCGCGTCGGAGAAGACGATCTCGTCGACACTCGGCGAGCTGCGCAAGCGCGCCGCCATGCTCCACATCCATCCCGCCGACGCCGCGGCGCGCGGCATCGCCCAGAGCGATCCAGTACGAGTGTTCAACGCGCTCGGCGAGATGCAGTGCCCGGCGAATCTCAACGCGGACGTCCGTCCCGGTACGGTCGCCTACGCCAAGGGCGTCTGGCGCCGGAACAGCTACAACGGGTCGACCTCGAACGCGCTGGTGCCCGACACGCTCACCGATCTGGGCGGCGGCGCCTGCTTCAACGACGCCAGGGTCCAGGTCGCCCTGCTCGGCAGGCACTAGCCAGGCCAAGGACTTTCTTGCTGGACAGCCTCGCCGCGGATCTCCGATATGCGCTGCGTATCCTCCGCCGGAACCCCGGTTTCGCCGCGACGGCTGTCGTCTCCCTGGCAGTCGGGATTGCCGCCGCCACCGGGCTGTTCAGCATCGTGAATGCCGCGCTCCTGAATCCCTTCCCATTCGCTGACGTCGATCAGATTGTCAGACTCGGCACGCTCGACACAGGGAGGACGCGGGGTCTGTCTGTCACGGCTCGCCAGCTCGTCGCCCTCCAACAAAGCGAAGTCCTGAGCGGCGCCTTCGTCTTGAACACCTGGGAGATGACGCTGACCGGCCAGGACCTCCCGGAAACGGTGCGCACCCAGTACTATTCCGCGAACGGTCTGGACGTACTCGGGGTTCCACCCCTCCTCGGACGAGTCTTCCACGAGGCGGACGGTCCGGCCGGCGAGCAGGCCCAGCGGGTCGTCGTGGTCACCTATCGGTTCTGGCAGCGCCACTTCGGCGGGCGGCCCGAGGCCGTGGGGCAGACCCTCCTGCTAAATCGCGAGCCCTACACCGTGGTCGGCGTGCTGCCCCGGCAATACTTTCCCACCGGGCCGGAGGTTGTCGTTCCCATTGACCTGACGTTCGACCCGAAAGTCGCCTGGACCGTCCAGGCCCGTCTCAAGCCCGGCGTGACTCCACGCATGGCGGAACAGCGACTTCAGCCGATCTTCGACCAGTACGCCAAGGACGCCCCGCAACGCTTTTCGAAGGAGGTGCGTCCGCTCGTACGAGGTCTGGTGGAGTCACAACGGGAGGACGGGTCCGTGCCGACCCTCCTGCTGATCTTCGCGGCGTCTCTGTTGCTGCTCCTGCTCGCCTGTGCGAACGTGTCCATTCTGCTGTTGGCGCGCGGCACCTCGCGGGCGTATGAGTTCGTCGTGCGCGCCGCCCTTGGGGCCAGTCGTGGACGATTGATGAGGCAGCTCCTCGTGGAATCGCTGCTCCTGGCGGTCGCAGGCGCCGCGCTGGGCGTTGCGGCGGGCTACTGGGGCCTGCCGGCCGCGCTCAGGCGCTTGCCCCCCAATTCGGTTCCGGTCGGGAACCTCGTGGCCGTGCCCGTCAATGTACCGGTCTTGCTCTTCAGTGCGGGCCTTGCGATGGCGTCGGCCCTGCTGTGTGGATTGTCGCCGGCCTTGTCATTTTCGCGCCCGCGCCTCACGGCGGCGGTCCGGACGACCGCCGGCGCCCAAGGCCGGCGAGCGCATCATCTCCTGCTCGCGGCTCAAATCGCGATGACGGTGCTACTCCTCGCGGGCACTGGTGCGGCTGTCCGTGTGCTCATCGATCTGTACCGGACATCACTTGGCTACGATCCGCACGACGTGATCGTCGCGACGATCAACCTTCCAGAGAACGCCTACAGGGAATGGGCCGGCCGCGCCACGTTCTACGAGCGCCTGCGGGATCGCATGGCAGGGGTGCCCCAGGTCGAGTCGGTCGCGCTCGCCACCTACAGCGGGATACCACCGCGGTCGGGTGAACGGGCAGTAGTCGAAGTTCCCGGGCGGGACACGCCGGGAGACGAAGCGCCGATTCTCCAACGGATCAGCGCCGACTACTTTTCGACGATGAAGATCCCGCTCATGCGAGGCCGCGTGTGGTCAGATTCAGAGAGCGGTGGAACGCCCCACGTCGCCGTCGTCAACCAAACGATGGCTCGTGAGCGTTGGCCTGACAACTCCGCGATCGGACGGCGCGTTCGAATGCCCGGGTACATCAAGCCACCCAACCCATTCAGGCTAGCGGCGCCCGGCAGCGACGGCTGGTTCGAGATAATCGGTGTTGTCGGCGACACACCCAATATCGGTCTCCATGACCTGCCGGCGCCGTCGATCTACGTGCCGTACACGCTCATGTTGAGCGATTCCCTGAATGTGATCCTGCGGACGAGTCACGAGCCGCTTTCGATGACCCGTTCGATTCGGGAGGCGGTGCGTACCGTCGATCCAAATCAACCGGTGAACGGGGTACGCACGGCGGAAGACGAGCTGGCCAACGCGGGATGGGCGCGTGAGCGGTTCGTGACGTTGCTGTTGCTCGGCTTCGCGGTGTGTGCGCTGATGCTCGCAGTGGTCGGACTCTACAGTGTCGTGTCGTACGCGGTGTCCTGCCGGTCCAGAGAATTTGGCATCCGTATGGCGCTCGGCGCCGGTCGCGGGCGCATCGTCAACGCCGCGGTGCTGCCGGCGGCCGCGGCCATCGTCGCGGGCCTCTTCGCCGGTCTCGTACTGAGCGTGGGGCTGAACAAGGTTGTCGCTCAGTGGTCGATCGGCAGTCTGAATGATCCGGTCATGCTCGTCGCGGTCAGCCTGGTGCTGTTTGTCACGACGATGATGGCCGCCGCGATTCCAGCGAACCGAGCTGCCTCGATTCAGCCGGCAGACGCGCTTCGGATCGACTGAACGAAGGCCCGCCGCGCCGCTGGTTGCCACCGCAATTCGAAGATAGTCCGGCGTCTGAACGCTAGTAGCTGAAGAAGAAAATCAGGTCAACGCCCGCCCGCTCGACCCGCCGCTGCGTCAGGCGGTTCGCCACGCCGCTCGACTGCGGCGCGGTCTGCAGGTCGAGGCGCAGGAATTTTGCCAGCTGGTACTCGAGCATGAACTCGGTGAAGCTGCGGTTGCCGAACTGCTGCCGGAACTGCACGAATGCACGATCGCTGACCTGCTTGCCGAGCGTCACGCCGCCGGCGCTCTCTCCCGTCTCGGGATCGGTCGTGGTGATCTCGAAGAGATCGACGTCGAGCGCCTTGCCGATCGACTTGCCCAGCGACTGCGCGACGAAGCCGCTGGCGATACCGCCCGCGGTCTCGGCGAGCGACGCCTTTTCGCCGGAACCGAGGTCGTTGATGTTGCGGTTGAACACGATGAGCGACAGGATGTCGGCTTCGTCGAGCGGCGGATCGCTCGTCAGCGTCAGCTTCGGCGCGCGCGGCGTACCGGTGACGTGGATGCGCGCGGTCACCCCGGTGTTGGGAATCAGGCGCTCGGCCGTCACGTTGAGCAGCGGGTTGATGTCGGCGCCGCCGGTGAACTGCGCCGTGCCGCCGCGCTGCAGCGTGAACCGCCGCCCCTGGAATTCGTAGAAACCGCGCACCGTGTCGGCGGTCCCGCGGATCGTGATTGGGCCGTCGATCTTCTTGACAATCTGCACGTCGGCGCCGACCGTCGCGTTCAGCGAGCCGACCGCCATCGTGCTCGGACCGCCCGGGTGGAGGTCATCGCCTCGCATCACCAGGTTGTCGGGCGCGACGAGGTGGACGTCGAGCGCAAGAGCGGAGAAGAGCCCGGCCGGCGGTGGCGTCGCTGGGGCGGTCGCATTCTGTCCCGGCGCCGCGGCGGCCGCGATGGCGCGCCCCTTCTCGAGCGCCGCGCGCGTGGCCTGGTCGGCCCCCATGCTCGACGTCTCGGTGTCCTCGGCCGAGACCACATCGGGCAGCGCCTGCTCGGAGTACGGGCTCGCGGTGAGGAGGAGGATCCGGTCGATCTCGAGGCGCGCCGCGTCGGCGTGCACCTCTCCCTCGATCCGCGGACGCCGCAGCTCGCCGGTCAGCTTGAGGTGCGTCTCGAGATGGACGTTCCCCAGCTCGTTGTCGAACAGCTTGAAGTCGTCGGCGTCGATCGCCACGTCGACGGCCCCCCCCTGGAGCTCGTGGACCGCGAGCTCCCCCTCGATCGTCAGCGCCTTGCCGTGTTGATCGAGGATCTGGAATCGTGGGACGCGAACCCGATCCGGCTGCAGCTCGATGCGGGTGGTCATGCCGGTGAACCGCGTCCCTGCCTGCGGAATCGAGAAGGCGCCGTTCTGAAAGTCGACGAACCCGTTCAGGTGCGGATCGGCGGCCGTGCCGGTGACCTGGACGTCAGCCTGAACCGTGCCGGTCACGTTGGTGATCTGACGAGTGAACCCCTGCACGATCCCGAGATCGATGCGCGTCGACTGCACATGCAGATCGATGCCCTGTCCGGGCGCCGGGGTGACGTGCTCGTCGCCAGGCGCGGCCTTCGCGGTGAGCGCGCTCATCGGCGCCGTTCCCGCCGCCGTCAGTTCGACACCCGGCGCCTGCACCAGCCGCGCGTCGATGGCGATGCGGTCGTTGACGAATGAGCCGTCGGCGGCAAGCGACTGATATGTGAACTGCTGGAACCCGCCGTTCTGCACGTCGACGTGCCCTTTCACGTCGGGCGCCTTGGCATTGCCCGACAACGTCGCGTTCGCGTTGAGGCGTCCGGTGAAGCCGCGGTCTTGCATGGCCAGCTTCTCGAGCTGGGCGAGGTCGACGTTCTTCGCCTCGACGGTGAGGCCGCCGATCTGCGGGTTACTGCCCAGCGCGAAACTGCCCGAGGCCGCCAGCGACTGATCGCCGTTGACGAGATGCAGGTCGTTTACGGTGACGCGGTTCGCGCCGTATTCGATCGCCGTCTGACTGCCGGGCGCCGTCTTCCACTCGACGCCCTGCGTGCGCAGCGCCAGCGACGGCAGGTGGATCTCCTGGTGGTCGGGATGAAAGACGACCGAGCCGGACGCGTCGAGCTCGCGGGGCTGGTTGGTGGGGCCGCCGTCCGGTCCCGCCGCGAGATGCGTCTGGAAGTCGAGCGTCTGATTCGCGTAGGTCGTCGCGAGCGTCAGCGTATTGATCTGGAGGCCGGCTGCCTGGATGAACGAGCCGGTCGTCTGGGCCTGCACGGCCGCCCGCGTGAACTGCAGGTCGGGAACGGTCACGGTGTAGTGGCTGTTGAGGTCCAGCGCCTTGTCGTCCTGGTAGCCGACGTTCGATCCGTCGAGTGCACCGGCGATGCGCAGCGACGAGCCGTTCCCGGTGATCGCGCCGTCGAGGATGGCGGACCCCGACAGGTCCGGCTGACCGGCCAGCTTGCCAAGCGCCGCCAGGTCGCTGGCGGCGACGTGATACTTCACGTTGGTCTGGCCGCTCTCGTCGAGCACGATCGGGCCGGAGGCCGTCACGTCGAGATCTGATGCCTTCACGGTCGCCCGCCGCAGCACGCCGCGGCGGTTCGCGTACTGCCCTTCGATATCCGCGCTGTCGATCCTGAACCCGGCCACCTCGCTTGGGGCGATGGTCAGCCGACCATCGGCGGTGATCGCGTCGGCGGTCATCGGCGCGTGGATGTTCGCGATGCCAAAGGCGGCGTCGACGGCGCCGTTGACCTCTCCTTTGTATTGCGGATCTTTCGCGATCCGCGCCGGATCGAAGCCGCGCAGCTCGCCAGTGGCGCGGCCGTTCACCGCACCGTTGGCGAGGTGCGCCTCGACCACGAGCCGCGGCACCGTGCCGCCGTAGATGTGCGAGTCCACGGCCGTCGCCGTGCCATCGAGCCGCATACGGTCGAGGGCAATGCCGCTGCCCTTCAGGTCGAAGGTCGTGTTGATGCGGCTGTCGTACTCCGGACTGTCGAGCGCGGCAATCTGGAATGCCTGCCCGACCCGCCGGAGGTTGACGTCCCGCACTTCACCGCGCGCCGCATAGGTCGCCGACTGAAGACCGGCCTTGCCCGGCCCGAACGCAACCGAAACTTCCGTCTGCGTGCCGCCGACGATCGTCCCGTCGGCGACGGTCGACCGTCCCCACGTCGCCGAACCCTCCACGTTCGTCGATTTCCCCGCCGATCCCTGCGCGTGGAACGCCTCGACGTTCAGGTCGGTCCTGACGCGTGGCGCGCCGGTCGCGCGCGGCAGCCCCGCGAGGTCGACGTGCGACGCTTGTCCGGTGACGTCGAACGCCAGCGGCTCACCGGTGGCGGAGGGCACCGTGACGGCTCCCTTCACGCTCGCGCGTCCGCCGTAGGCGTTGGCGCGGGCGTCGAGATTGACGCGGCGCCCCTGCGCCTGGGCCGAAAGATGGACGCCGGTCGTGGTGTAGCCCTCCGCGACGACGCGCGGGCCGTCGAAGGTGACCGTGCCGCGCACACGGTCGATGAGCGGCGCCGACGCCGGGTTCGACGCCAGCCGCACGTCCAGCTTCGCTGCCCCGGTGATGTCGCTTGTCCGCGACGGATCCTGAAGCAGCGGTGCCAGGTCGAGATGTTCGGCCGACACATCGCCGCGCAGTGCGAAATCCGGGGCCTGCGCGTCGCCTCGCAGCGTCCCGTGAATCGCTCCTGCCTCCGACGCGACGTTGACCGCCAGCTGCAGGTCGTTGTCGGGGCCGGTCGCCTTCAGATCGAGCTTCCCATGCAGGTCGTAGCCCTTCACTGGCGGGAGTACACCCGCCAACTCCGGGACCGACACGCGCGGCGCCGAGAGGCTGACTTGCAGCGAGGGAGTAGCCAGGTAGTTCCGCACCACGCCGTCGATCGTCGCGGAGCTCTGCGCGGTCTGCAGGAACAGCGTCTCGACGTGCAGATCGTCGTCTCGCGTACCGACGCGGCCGCTGAGCGCCGTGACGGTGAGGTCCGGCGCGTGGCCGTTGAACCCGACGCGATCGAGCGTCACGCTGTAGTGCACCGGTTCGTAGGCGAACCCGCCCTTCGCATTCAGCCCGTCGATCCGTGACGGCAGCCTGTAGAGCGGCGACGGGGCGCGATCGTCGATCGCGAGCCGGCCGTCGACGATCTCGATGTCGGGCAGCGACAGCGGCCGGCCCGGCCCCTGGCGATCCGCTTCCTGCTGCTGTCTCTTGACGAGACTCGCCACGTTCCAGCCGGCGGCGTCGTGCCGGAGCAGGGCGTACGGCCGCTGCACCACGATCCGCCGGACGGTCATGCCCGTCGACACGAGCTCGGCGAGGCTGTACTTGATCTCCACGTGCTCGAGCGTGACCACGTGCTCGCCGTTGACGTCGATGGCGACATCGCCGAGCTCGATGCCGTAGAACACATTCCCGCCCAGGCTGCCGATCGACACGGTGCCGTTGACATAGCTGCCGGCCTCGCGCACGACGAACCGCCGGAGCCAGTCGCGGAACCACGGCGTCTGCGAGGCGATGAGCGCCAGCGCAATGACGCCGACCACCAGCGTGCCGACGAACGCCGCGATCTGCAGCGTGCGGCGCAGATACGCGCGTGACCGAGAAGCTGGCCGCTGCCCCGATGTCATGGCTCTAGAACGCCTGCCCGATCGAGAAGTGGACCCGGAAGTGCCGCGTCTCGGGGGTGCCGTTGATCAGCAGGCCGGGAATCGGGTTCAACTGGTAGCCGAGGTCGACGCGAATGGGACCGATCGGGGTCAGATAGCGCAGTCCTGGCCCGACGTCGTAGCGAAGATCGTTGAAATTGAGGTTCCAGGCGTCGTTCCAGACATTGCCGGCGTCGACGAACGCCACCGCGCTCAGATTGCCCCAGAGCGGCGCGCGCACCTCGGCGGAGCTCTCGAGCATCGAATGGCCGCCGACGGTGACGCCATCGACGAGCGGCGACACCTCGAAGCGCCCCCAGCCGCGCAGACTCTGCGCGCCGCCGAGGAAATAGCGGCGGTAGAAGGGCACCTTGAGGTTGGTGGGGCTGCCGATGTCGCCGATCGATCCGCCCCGCGCGCGGACCGCGAACACCGCCTTGTCCGCGATCGCGGTATAGAAGCGTCCTTCGAGGACGGCTTCGGTGAAGTCGAAATCGCCGCCGAGCGTGCCTCCCGCGTGCTCGAGATGCGCATTGAACAGGTAGCCGTGCTTCGCGTTCACGGTGCTGTCGGCGGTGCTGCGGTGGAGATCGTAGCCGAGCGACGACAGCCATCCGCTGGCGGTGCCGTTCAGCGGATCGAGCCCCAGCGAGATCAGCGTCTTCAGGAAGGACGCGGTGCTCAGCGCCTCGTCGCCGACGCGATAGTCTTCGTACTCTCCCGTATAGCTCACCGACATGGTCATGTCGGCGGCGCGCTGCGACAGCGGTCCGTTCCGCGCGAATCGCCGTTCGACGGTCGCCTTGCCGCCGCGCGTGTTGAGGACGTAGGCGGGCTCGTTCTGATGCCACGACTGGGCAGTGAGCAGCAGGCTCAGGCGAGGGCCGAAGAGATAGGGCTGGCGGAAGGTGAGCCGCGCGCCCTTGTTCAGCGACGAGTATTCCGCCTCGGCCCCGAACGTGCGCGCGCCGCCGTAGAAATTGACGTGGCGCCAGTCGATCGAGACGCGCGCCTTCTCTTCCGAGCCGTAGCCGACGCCGAAATTGACCTTGCGCGGCTTGCTCTCGGTTACCGTCGCCTTGATCGGGACGATTGCCGGCTGCTCCCCTTCCTTGACGTCGGTTTCGACGTTCGCGAAATCGAACGTGCCGAGGTCGTACAACCGCCGCTGGCTGCCCTGCAGCGAGCTCAGTCGGAAGAGGCCGCCAGGACGGATGAACAGCTGCCGCCGGATGACGTTGTCACTGACAGTGGAGTTGCCGACGATCTCGATGTCGCCGTATCGGGCCGATGTGCCCGGGGTCGCCGCCAGCGTGATCACTCGGGAGTGGTCGTCGTGTCCGGGCTGCTCGGTTACTCGGACCGTCGCGTACGGGTAGCCGTGATCCTGCAGCTCGTCGAGCGCCGATTCGCGCGACGCCTGGGCGAGCGCGCGGTCGAGCGGCGCGTGCTCCTTGAGCGGCAGCCGCGCCTTGAGCGCATCGAGGTGCCGCGCCGGCAGCGAGTCGAAACCCGAGTAGTCGATGCGATCGACGAGCAGCGGGGCGCCTTCGTCGACGTTGATGGTGATGGCGACGGCGTCCTGCTTGTCGTTCATCTTGACGTCGAAGGACGTCACCTTGGCGTCGGGATAACCGCGATCCTTGTAGAACGCGACGATCCGTTTCAGGTCGGCGTCGAATTCAGGACGGACGAAGTACCGCTTGGCGCCCCACGGCAGCTTCGAGCTGGCGCTCGTGCCGAGCGCCGGCTTGAGCTGCGAGGCCTTGATCGCCGACACGCCATTGAGCTTCAGCGACGTCACCTTGACGACCGCATCGGTCGTGATACAGGCGGTCAGGCTGCATGTCAGCAGCAGAGCGGATGCCGCGGCGGCGGACCGCCTGAGAAAAACGAAAGGCACGTGATGAGCTGTAACCACATCACGTGCCAATTGTTCGACGGGACGAAGCCCGGCCGACAAAATCGGAGGCGGGCTATTCTTGCGTGATTTGCGGCTTTCCACCTGAAACAGACAGCATGATGCCAAGTCCGGCCGCAATCACCAAACCAATCACGACCCACACGGGCGACACCTGCCGCAGGATGCCGCCATACCAGAGCGCCGCCACTGCGCCGATGAGCAGGATGAAATAGCCCGCCAGATACATGTTGATGAAGCGCATATGGTCCTCTCGTGCGACGAGCGGGAAGGCCTGGCCTTCCCGCTCGGGCTGTGATTGCCGACTTAGAACCCCCGACTACTGGGTCAACCGCACCACCAGCGCGGCGCGCCGGTTGAGCCGACGTGTTTCCTCACGCGAGTTGTCGTACTTCGGCCGTTCCTCACCATAGCTCACGATGGTGAGACGTTCGGCGCTGATCCCGCGGCTGGCGAGGTACTCACGCACCGAGGTCGCGCGGCGCTCGCCGAGCGCGAGGTTGTACTCGGCCGTCCCGATGTTGCAGGTGTGGCCTTCGATCGTGACCCGGATGTTCGGGTTCTTCTGCAGCGCAGCCACCGCCTCGTCGAGCGTGCGCACTGCTTCCGGCCGCAGACTGTAGCGGTCGAAGTCGAAGTGCACATCCTCGAAGACGATCGGCTCGGCCGCTGCCGGCCTGACGACCTGGATGGTGACCGTGTCGCTGGCCGTCTTGTTGTCGCGCGGGCAGGTGACGCGGACGGTCACCGGCACGGGGCCCTCAGTCTGCGGCGCGGTCCACGGCGTGTTCTGCGCGGTGCCGTTGGTGAAGGTGCCGGCCGGAGCGCTCCACACGTAGGTAACGGTGCAGCCGATCGAATCGGTGGCGATCGCCGTCACCGTCGAGGTCTTGCCGACGTCGACCGTGCACGGATTGCAGTTCGCCTTCACCGACAGATCGTGGGCCGTGACGGCCGGCGGGGGGGGCGGCGGCGGAGGCGGCGGCGGGGGCGGAACGTAGACACGCACCCCCGGGTGATAGCCGAGCCGGCCGACGATGTCCATGTGATCGCCGGCGCCGTTGCCGTACTGCGACAGGAAGGTATCGCGCCGATCGACCGTGAAGCGGTTCGTCCAGCCGATGCCGGCAAACACGCCGCTCCTGCCCTGCCAGGTCAACCCGAGATCGAGCTGGACCGGACTCTTCACGTCGGATGTGAAGCCGACCGGCAGAAACGAGCCGTCGGTCGCGAGAATCTGCGACTTGGTCGCGAGCGAGCCATTCGTGTAGGCCTCGCCGGTCAGCTCTGCGGTGAAGCGAAGCGACTTGCGCGACGGCATGCCGGCGCCAAGGCCCCAGCGGAAACCGTTGGTCGTCTCGACCTCGTCGGGGCTGCCGCGGAAGATGAAGCCGCCGTAGCCGGACACCTCGATGCGCGCATTCACTTCCTTGCTGACCACCGCGTCGATGGCGACGTCGGCCTTGCCGGTGCTGGCGCCGCCGCTCTTGCTGCCCGTCGGGATCTTGATCATCGGCCGCAACGCGAAGGCGACCGGCCGCTGCTGCCACTGCGACATCAAGTTCCATTTCACGCCGAGCCACAGATCACCGAGCTGGTTGCCGCTCCAGGTGTCGGCCATCAGCGGATTCTGCGGTACGACGCCGCCCGCCCCTGGAATCGACGAGACGAAGAGCGGGCGGATATCGCGATCGATGCGGCTGACCAGCACCCAGGAGCCGAAAACCTCGGCGTGATCGCCGGCGCCGAAAGCGAACGTCAGCGGCCAGTTCGAGACGTCGGTGAAGCCCTGGTTGTCGTCGAAGTTGACGCGATACGCGCTCATCGACCATTTCTTACGCGGCAGGACCTCGCCGGTCGGCACCATCCAGAGGCCGGTGTCGCCCATGAAGGTTGTCGTCGCCGGGCGCGTTTCGACATCGGTAGACGTCGAGGGTGTCGACGCCGCCGGGGGTGGCGTGCCCGGCGCCTGCCCCTGACCGGACGTCGTCGTGGACTGCGCCGAGGCACTCCCCGCCACGGCGAGCGCCAACGCAGCGGCGATCACAACGCGATTCAACATACGCACATCTGCCTCCGTGACTGACCGGCTGACGCGAGCGGCCGGCCCACGGGGCGCAGCCAGGACTCGCGCGACGCTCTCTCGATTACTCCCCGATCGCTTCCGGCGCGATACCGGTGACGGCGTCCGGCGTCTCGACGAGACGTCCGCGCCCTCCACGGCTGATCTGGCCGCCTTTGCGGCCGGCGTTGCGAGCTTCGTCGGAGGTCCACTCGTGGGCGCTGCCCTTCTGGTGCGCTGCGCGCCCGCCCTTGCTGGCGATCTCGCGCTGCTTCTCCGGGGACATCGACGCGAAACCGCGGCGTTCCTTGCGTTCTCCGTTGTTCATCATCCGATCCTTTGCAACATCCGTCATTTTGATTCGCCCATGCGCTGATTCGCTCGGTGACACGCGCTACCGCAGGGCTGGGCTATCAAACGCTGTGCCAGACTGAGCGGTGGGAAGGCGGCTGAAAGTGCCCGCTAAGTCGTTGATCACAGCAGAGATAGTTGCGCGCGCGTCAGCCGCCTCTGCACGGCTGGAGCAAATCCCTACACCCCGAGGTGTCACCAATACATGAGGTGGGCTATGGGCCAGGGCGGCGGTTGTCTCGGCCGGAGCCGAGGTTGGAGTTGGGGGTTGGGAGTTATCAGCGTTAGGATCACCTCATGCCTCGCACCGTGTTCTGTCAGAAACTCCAGCGCGACGCGCCCGGGCTCGAATTCGCCCCCTGGCCCGGCGAGCTTGGGCAGCGCATCTACGACCACATTTCGGCAGATGCCTGGAAGATGTGGGAAGAGCGCATGAAGATGATCCTCAATGAGTACCGGCTGATGCCGTGGCAGAAGGAGGCTCAGCAGCTGGTCGCCAAGCACATGGAGGACTTCTTTTTCGGCGAGGGAGCGGCGCTGCCGCCGGGCTTCGTACCGCCCGCACAGGGAAAAAACTAGCCGGCGGGCCGCCGCTCACCGGCGGCCAACTCTGCCGCAGCGGCGACGGCGATTTCCGGAGTGATGGCGAACACCATGCGGCGATGGGCTTCACGGACGGCCGCCTCGGCGGCGCGTGCGGTATCGCCGCTGGCGAAGATGAACCCCAGATAGCTGCCGGCCTCGGGCAGCGGTTCGAGCAGCTGGCCGATTTTCGCCGTGATGGTGACCTCAGTCACGCCCGGCACCCCGCGCGCCGCCTCCTCGCCGCTGATCCCGCGCAGCATGCCGCGCGCCGGAATCGGGATCATCATCACTGCAGCCCCGCTCGTGTCCCGTCGGGTCGCGCTGACGTCTCCTCCGATCGCGTGACGCAGCAGCACCGTCTCCAATCGGGCACCGTCCGAGAAGCGGAGGACGCGGGCGCATAGTCCTCCAATCGGCCTCGCCGCCACTTCCAGCACGTACACGTCTCCGGCCGGCGTCACACGGCACTCGGCGTGCACCGGCCCATGGCGCAGTCCGAGCGCCGTCGCCGCGCGCCGCACGTGCTCGACGATCCGCCCCTGGACCTCGGCGGGCTGTACCGACGGCGTGGCGTAAATCGTCTCCTCGAAAAACGGACCGGTGAGCGGGTCCGGTTTGTCGAAGAGCGCCAGCGTCAGCAGCCGGCCGTGCGTCATCACGCCCTCTACGGCGAACTCGGCGCCGTCGATGTATTCCTCCACCAGGATCTCGTCCTCGAGCCCGGCGCGGGCCGCCCGGATCGCCGGACGCGCGAGCAGCGCGCGTATCCGCTCGAACGCCGCGACACACTGCTCGGCGCTGTCGGCGCGGATCACTCCGCGACTGCCGGACAGGCCCACCGGCTTCAGCACATACGGAGGACGGAGCTCGGAGGACGGGATGGCCGCCGTCGCCGGGAGGACGCCAAAGCGCGGCGCCGGAAGGCCGGCGGCGGCGAGCGTCGACCGCGAGCGGCGCTTGTCGGTGCTGGCATCGGCGCCGGCCACCGAATGCCACGGCAGCCCGAGCGCCGCCGCCGCCCGCGCGGCCAGCGGCACCGGCCGATCGCCGACCGCCAGCACGCCGTCGATCGGCGCGGACGCCGCCCGCGCGACAATCGCCGCCACGGCGGCGGCGGGCTCGTGGAAGCGGACCGCGACGGCGCGGTCCTGCCAGGGATCCTCGAGGCGATGACAGCGATCGGTCGCGAAGACGATCTCGATCCCGAGCTGCTCGGCGGCGTCGTTGAACGCCCGCAACTGATATCCGGTCGTGTGCGAGACGAGCAGCACTCGAGGGATCGTCATGGATGGAGTCCGCCGTTCATATCAGAGCCACCTGCTCCGACGTCGGCTCCGCTCAACAGTACCAGGGCTCGTTGAGATACGGAACGGTCGCGCGCGACGGCAGCAGCGGCAGGTCGGGCGCCGGGCGTCCCACCGCGTCGTGTGCCAGCGCCCACAGGCGCGCGAACACCTCGGCGCGCGGCGCGTTCAGTCGCGCCCCGACGAGCCGCTCGGCCTCGCGCTGCAGCGCGTCGACGCGCGGATCGGAGTGCCGCCACACGTGGGTCAGCGATCGGCTGTCGAACCGCTCGACGAGATGCCGCATCTCCGGCAGCTCGAGCATCAGCGACCCCTCCGGCACGAGCAGCCGGATGGCGTACTGGATCGCGGCGACCGCCGGCACGAGATCGAGCCGCGCAATCGCGCGCAGCATCTCGAGGTACCCGTCGATCGACGTCCACGGCGTGAAGGCGACGAAGGTCGGCGACAGCGGCAGCCCCAGCGCCGAGCACCGCGCCACGACGGCTTCGAACTCGGCGAAGGTATGGCCCTTCTGCAGCCGCTCGAGCACCTGGTCGTCGAACGATTCAACCGCCGTCGTCACCAGCGCGCAGCCCGTCGACACGAGCACGGGAAGCAGGTCGTCATGGCGCCGCAGATGCTCGACCTTGATGGTGGCGTCGTAGGTGAGCCGCGGAAACTCCTCCGCGAGCGCGGTGACGATGGCGCGGGCGTGCGCCGGACCGTTGAGGAAGTCGGGATCGCCGAAGGTGATGTGTTCGGCGCCGGCGGCGACCTGCGCACGGATGTCGGCCAGCACGATCCCGGCCGGCACGGCGCGAAACCGTCCGTCGTACACCGGCACGATCGGACAGTGGCGGCAGCGATGCTTGCAGCCGCGCGTGGCCTCGGTGTATCCCACCACCTTGCGCGCGCTACCTATCTGCAGCGACGCATAGCGGGAGAGCGGCGGCAGCCCGGCCCGGTCGGGTGTGAGGAATCGAACACGGCCGACGCCCTTCGCCGGCGAGCCCGCCGCCAGCGGGCCGCCGCCCGCGAGCTGGAGCAGATCGTCCTCGAACTCGGGGCCGAGCACGACGTCGATGCCATGCTCGCGCAGCAACCCCGCGTTGAGCGGCGCGTAGAGGCCATATGCCGCCAGCCGGGCGGACGGGTTGATCTCGCGCACCCGATCCATCAGGGGCAGCGCGAGCCTCGTCGCCGTGTGCATCGGGAGGAAGAACGCGATCAGATCGGCGCCCGCGGCTGCCTCTCCACTGAACGCGCCCCGGCTGACGTCGACGCACGACACGTCGTGCCCGTCGCCCCGAAGACAGGCGGCCGCCGACGCCAGTCCGAAGGGCTGGCGGCCAAGATCGTAGGTGCTGATGAGGACGACGCGCAATCTTGAGATTCTATGCCTGTCCGACGCGGGTCGCTCGTCGGGCTCCGCACGCGTCGCTCGTCTCGCCTGGCGCGGAGCAGTATCGCGCCTTCGTCGAGCGCGTCCAGGCGATCGTCGCTGCGCACGGCAAGCAGATGATCGGCTGGGACGAAGTGGCGGCGACGCCGCCGCCATTCCCGCCTCGGCTATCGGACATCCGGCCTCGCACGATAGGTTACACTCGCCGGCGATGACGAGCGACGTCGACAGCGGCTTCTTCGGCCATCCGCGCGGTCTCTCGACGCTCTTCTTCACCGAGATGTGGGAGCGCTTCAGCTACTACGGGATGCGCGCGTTCCTCATCCTCTACATGGTCGCGCCGGGGGCCAGCGGCGGGCTCGGCTTCAGCGACGCGAGCGCGGCATCGATCTACGGCACCTACACGGGAAGCGCGTGGGCGGCGTCGATTCTCGGCGGCCTCATTGCCGATCGCCTCCTGGGCCAGTACCGCACCGTGCTGCTGGGCGGCATCGTCATCGCCGCCGGGCACTTCACGCTCGCGTTCCACGCGCTCCCCTTCTTCTATACCGGGCTCGCCTTCATCGCATTCGGCACCGGCTGCCTGAAGCCGAACGTGAGCACACTCGTCGGTTCGCTTTACCCGCAGGGGGACAGCCGCCGCGACGCCGGATTCTCGATCTTCTACATGGGGATCAACCTCGGCGCGCTGTTTGGTCCGCTCATCGCCGGTTACCTGGCGCAGCGGGTCGGCTGGCACATCGGGTTCGCCTGCGCCGGCGTCGGGATGACGGCGGGGCTGATCCAGTACGTGCTCGGGCGGCACAAGCTGGAGGCGGGGATCGCCCGGCTCGGCCGGCCGTCGACGGTGGCGACGGCCGACACCGCGGCGGCACAGCGCACCGAGGCTCGCGGCGGCCTGAGCCGCGAGGAGTGGAAGCGCATCGGCGCGATCGTCATCTTCTTCATGGCGGCGTCGCTCTTCTGGGGCGGCTACGAGCAGGCCGGCTCGACGCTCAACCTGTTTGCCGATCGGTACACGCGGCTGTCGATCCTGGGCGTCTCGTTCCCCTCGTCGTGGTTCCAGTCCGTCCAGCCGGTGTTCGTGATCGTGCTGTCGCCGCTCTTCGGCTGGCTCTGGCTGCGGCTGGGATCGCGCGAACCGTCGGTGCCGGCGAAGTTCGCGCTCGGCCTGCTCTTCATGAGTCTGTCGTTCCTCGTGCTGATTCCGGCCGGCGCGATCGCGAGCGGACAGGGCGTCCGCGTCAGCCCGATGTGGCTGGTCGTGGCGTTTTTCGTGTCGGAGATTGGCGAACTCTGTGTGAGTCCGATCGGCCTGAGCGCGGTGACCAAGCTCGCGCCCCTGCGGATCGTCGGGCTGATGATGGGCGTGTGGTTCCTCTCGAACGCCTTCGGCAACAAGCTGGCGGGCTGGGCGGCGGGCTTCTTCAGCTCGATGCCGCTCAACCAGCTCTTCACGATTACGACCGCGGTGCTGCTCGGGGCGGCGGTCGTCATGTTCCTCGCCGTGAAGCCCGCGAAGCGGCTGATGGGAGACGTCCGCTGATGGTCCTCGAGAAGTACAAGCAGAAGCGGAACTTCACCTCGACGCCCGAACCCTCCGGCGACGTCCGGCTCGCCGGCGAGCGCGCGCAGAAATCGCCGCAGGACGGCCTGTTCTTCTGCGTGCAGAAGCACCTGGCGAGCCATCTCCACTACGATTTCCGGCTCGAATACAAGGGCGTGCTCCTCTCCTGGGCGGTGCCGAAGGGCCCGTCGCTCGATCCGAAGACGAAGCGCCTGGCGATGCACGTCGAAGACCATCCGATCGAGTACGGCACCTTCGAGGGGGTCATCCCGGACGGCTACGGCGCCGGCATCGTCATGCTCTGGGATCAGGGCACGTGGCGGCCGGAAGTGGAAGACGTCGACGCCGCCCTCAAGAAGGGAGACCTCAAGCTCACGCTCGACGGCTACAAGCTCAAGGGATCGTGGGTGCTCGTGCGCACCGGCGGCCGTTACCCTGGCGGGAGCGGCGATCGTTCGTGGCTACTCATCAAGCACAAAGACGAATGGGCCGGCGACGTCGACATCGCCACCTTCGCACCGCTCAGCGTCAAGAGCGAAGGAGATTTCGCCGACATCCTCGCCGGCGGCAACCCCGACATCTGGACGTCGAACCGTCCCGCCCAGGGCGGCGAAACCGGCGCGATGTTCGAAAAGATCATCGCCCGCGCACTGGAGCTCACGAAGAACACGAAGGACACGACGGGCACGAAGAAGCCGAAGCGACCGAAGGAGCCGTCAACCAGAAGGGCGCCAGCGAAAAAGCCTGCGGCGAAGAAGCCAACGGGGAAGAAGACGCGATGACCAAATCAGACTTCATCCTGTTCAGCGGTGCGGCGCCTGGCGCCGAGGCGGCGTTCGGCGAATGCGCCGAGCGCCATGGCGTCGAGGAAGTGAACTTCACGTTCGACGGCCACACCGAGGCGCGGCGGCGCGGGATCCGCGTCCTCAATCACGAGGAATTGCAGGCGGGTGACGTCAGCCTCGAATACGTGTCGAAGCTGATGAACCGCCGCTACACCGACAGCCCGACGCTGCGCCGGGTGCTGCAGACGATCTGGTATCAGGTCAACCACGGCCAGGAGATCTACGTCATCGGCGTGATCCTGCCGGACGGGACGGTCCGCGGCGGCACCGGCTGGGGCGCCGAGTTCGCCAAGCTCTGTAACAAGCCGCTCTCGGTGTTCGACGAAGAGAAGAACAGCTGGTTCTCCTGGAGCGGGTCGGCGTGGGAAGCCGAGGGGGTCCCGAAGATCAGCCATCCGCATTTCACCGGCACCGGTACGCGGCAGATTCACGGCGCCGGCAGGCAGGCGATCGAGGCGCTCTTCGAGAACAGCTTCCGCTGACGGGGAGAACAGTTTCCGCGGACGGAACTGGCCGCTCACCGGGTCACTGGGTAACCGGCGGCCGACGCTGACAAGCTCCGTCTACTCGCCGATCGCCTCCAGCTCCACCCAGCGGGCCAGCGCCGCGTCGAGCTCGGCGTGCCCGGCGTCGACGCGCGCGAGGACGGCGTGGATGTGATCCGCCGGCGACTTGTAGAACTCCGGTGACGCCACTTCGGCCTTCAGCCGCGACTGCTCGTCCTCGAGCGCGGCGATCTGTTCCGGCAGGGCCTCGAGCTCGCGCTGTTGCTTGTAGGACAGACGCCGCGGCCGGTCGCGTCGCGTGTCGGCACCCTCGGCACCTTTGGCACCCATAGCACCCTTGGCACCAGCACCTTCAGCACCCCCGGCACCCATAGCACCCTTGGCACCAGCACCTTGAGCACCCCCCTTGGCACCGCCCGTACGGCGCTGTCTCAAATAGTCCTCATACCCCCCGACGTACTCGATGACGCGTCCCTCCCCTTCGAACGCCAGCGTGCTGGTCGCCACTCGATCGAGAAACACCCGATCGTGCGACACCAGCAGGACGGTTCCAGCGAAGTCGCCGACCAGCTCCTCGAGCAGCTCCAGCGTTTCGATGTCGAGATCGTTGGTCGGCTCGTCGAGCACGAGCACGTTGGCGGGCTTCGCGAACAGGCGGGCCAGCAGCAGGCGGTTGCGCTCGCCGCCGGACAGCGATCGCACCGGCGACTGCGCGCGCTCCTTGGGGAAGAGAAAGTCGCCTAGATAGCCGAGCACGTGCTTCGGCTGGCCGTTGACGGTGACGGTCGTGTTGCCGTCGTTGACGGTGTCCATGACGGTCGCATCGGGGTCGAGCTGCTCGCGCTGCTGATCGAAATAGGCGACCTGCAGGCGGGTGCCGCGGCGCACCTCGCCGGCGTCGGGCTCGAGCTCGCCCACCAGCAGCTTCAGCAGGGTCGACTTGCCAGAACCGTTCGCGCCGATCAATCCGACGCGGTCGCCGCGCACGATCCGCTGCGTGTAACGATCGATGACGGTACGCTCGCCGAATCGCTTGACGAGGTCGCGCGCCTCGAAGACGAGGCGTCCGGAGGACTCCGAGCCGTCCACGGCCATCCGGACGGCGCCGAGGTGATCGCGCCGCGCCACCCGCTCGGCACGCAGCTTCATCAGGTCGCGGACGCGCCCTTCGTTGCGCGTCCGGCGCGCCTTCACGCCCTGCCGCAGCCACGCTTCTTCCTGCGCGAGCTTCTTGTCGAGCCGATCGAGATCGCGCGCCTCCGCGTCGAGCGCCGCGGCCTTCTTCTCCAGATACGACGGATACGATCCCGGCCACGAGGTCAGGCGCCCGCGATCGAGCTCGACGATTCGGGTCGCCAGGCGCGCCAGGAACGCCCGATCGTGCGTGACGAAGAGCACGGTGCCGGCGTACTCCGCCACGAACGCTTCGAGCCACGCGATGGCGTCGATGTCGAGATGATTGGTCGGTTCGTCGAGGAGCAGCACATCCGGTTCGCCGACCAGCGCCTGGGCGAGCCGCGTCCGGCGGCGCCAGCCGCCCGACAGCTCGGAAACCCGGCGCTCCGCCGGCAGCGACAGACGCGATATGACGAGCGCCACCTTCTGCTCGTGGCGCCAGCGTTCGTCGGGCTCGCGAATCGCCAGCGACTCGAGGCCGCGCGCAACCTCGTCGCGGACGGTGCGATCGGCGCCGTCCTGCCACACTTCCTGATCGAGTCGCGCGACGCGCAGCGCCGGCTGGCGCCAGACAGTCCCGGCGTCGAGCGGCATGTCCCCGGCGATCGCCTTCAGCAGCGACGACTTCCCGGTGCCATTGCGTCCGATCAACGCGATCCGCTCGCCCGACTCGATCCGAAGATCGGCGCGCTCGAAGAGCGGCAGGTGCCCGAAGGCCAGCGACGCGTTCTGAAGATGGAGCAGCGGCACGATCTGGAAGGTGGAGGCTGGAGTTGGTGGTTGGAAATTGGAACGCCGGGGATTCGCCCGTCAGAGCAACCGGCGGGCCAGCACCGCCCAGACCGCCTGCGCCAGGCGGCGTCGATCGTGGCGCGCGATCTCGTTGCACCAGAACTCGCCGGACGCAACCTCGCAAGCCGCCGGCAGATCGCCCGGTTCGAGTGGCGCCTTGTCTTCCTGCGCGTAGCGTTCGAGTGTCGCGGCAGACGGGCGCGCGGTGTTGACGACGACGACGTCGATGGGGCGCCCGATGGTGTCGCCCAGCACCCGCACCGCGTCCGCCGCGGTGAAGCCGGTCATGCCGCGGCCTTCGGTCAGCAGGTTCGTGACCAGCACGATCGGTCCGCGCACGCGGCGGATGGCGTCGGCGGCCCCGTTGACGAGAAAGATCGGCATCAAGCTGGTGTAGAAGCTGCCCGGCCCGATCACCGCCGCGTCGAACCGGGCGATCGCCTGCGCCGCCTGCGGCAGGATCTGGACGCCCGGCTCGAGCCAGAGCCGGGTCACGCCACTCCCGAAGCGGTGCGCCGCGTCCACCTCCGCCTCGCCGCGGGTGCGCAGGCCGTCGCCGTACTCCGCGCAGACGCTCGCCTGCTCGATGCTCACCGGCCACACGCGTCCATCGCAGCCGAGCAACCCCCGCAGTCCGTCGACCGCGGCCAGGAAATCGCCGCTGTACTGCTGCATCATCGAGAGCAGCAGGTTGCCGCCGGTGTGTCCGCCGAGGCGCGCATGCTCGAGCGCCGGCAGCCGCGCCAGCAGGACGCGCCGCGCCTCGCGCTCGTTGCGCGCCAGCGCCAGCGCGCACTTCAGCACGTCGCCGGGCGGCAGCACGCCGAGCTCATCCCGCAGGACACCCGAGCTCCCCCCGCTGTCGAACATCGTCACCACCGCGTGGACCAGCAGCCACGGGTTGGACTTGAGCCCCCCGAGCAGGCTGGGCAGCCCTGTTCCGCCGCCGAAGCACCCGATGTTGAAGGTCCTGAACTGCATGCGAACAAACGATTCTGCCACGGAATACAATCCACTGATGCCCAGCTTCACCACGTCGCAGCACAGCGCGCTCGAGTCGTTCGCCCGGGATCTCGACGATGTGTTCGGCGCCCGGCTGCGCGCGCTGGTCGCGTATCCGGGATCGCACGGCGACGGCTCGGTCCACTCCTGCGCGATCGTCGACGCGCTGTCGTTCGAGGATCTGCGCAAGTGCCTGCCCTTCACGAGCCGGTGGCACCAGCGCCGCATCGCCGTCCCGCTGATGCTGTCGCAGGACGAGCTGCCGCGCACGCTCGACATCTTTCCGCTCGAGTACGCCGCGATCGCGGCCGATCACCTCGTCCTTCGCGGCGCCGATCCGTTCGCCGGGCTCGTGGTCCCGGCCGCGGATCTGCGCCGCGCGACCGAAGCCCAGGCGAAGAGCCACCTGATCCATCTGCGCGAGGCTTACCTGGAGTCGCACGGCGAGACGACGCGCGTCGCGCGCCTGATTGCCGCGTCGACCCCCTCGCTGCGGGCGCTGCTCAGCAACCTGGCGCGGCTCGTCGACGGGCCGGCCACGACGATGAACGCGACGATCAACGATGACGCGCTGGCCGGAATGGCCGAGACGCGGATGGGCGTGTCGCCCGGAGTGATCCGCGACGTGCTCGCCGCCTCCACCGAGGGTTCCTCGATGATCACGGATCCCAGCCATCTGCTCGCGCTCTATGTCGAGGCCTCCGAGCGAATCTGGAGCTTCGTCGACGGCTGGACCGCATAGTCAGGTGGGCGAGGCGCCAGGAGTCACCCGGGCCGATATAATGCGTTGATGTCGCATCCGGGCGGCGCGCGGCAGAGGCTCGCGGCCGCCGTCGCCGTCGGCGTTCTCCTCCTGGCAGGTGCGGCGCGCGCCGTCGCGCAGCCGGCGCCGCCGGCGCTCACCGACACAGTCAACGACTTCGCCCGAATCGTCGACGCGTCGAGCCGCGCCGAGCTCGATCGCCGCATCCGGGCCATGCGTCAAGCGACCGGCGACACTCTGGTCGTCGCAACCGTGCCCACGTTCAAGCCGTACGGCAGCATCGACGAGTACGCCGTCAAGATGTTCGAGAACGGCGGCCGTGGGATTGGCGACAAGGACAAAGCCAACGGCCTGCTGATCGTCGTCGCCGTCCAGGATCGCGCGCTCAGGCTCGAGGTCGGGTACGGGCTCGAGGCGATCGTTCCGGACGGCTTCGCCGGCGAGGTCCGCGACATCATCCGTCCGTACTTCAGGCAGGAGCAGTACGGCGCGGGCCTCCTGGCCGGCACGACCGCGCTCATCAACCGGATCGCCGAGAAGCGCGGGGTCACCGTCCCGGACGTGCCGGCCGATCGTCCGGTCCGGACCGGCGGCGGACGCGGCGGGTTTCCATTTGGGCTGCTCTTCTGGATCGTGATGGCGATCATCTTCCTGATCAACAACAACCGTCCGGGACGGCGCCGCTACTGGGGCGGCCCGTGGAGTGGCTGGACAGGCGGCGTCGGCGGTTTCGGTGGCGGTGGTGGCTTTGGCGGGTTTGGCGGCGGCGGGGGCGGGGGGGGCGGCGGCGGCTTCGGAGGGTTCGGTGGCGGCGGCTCGGGCGGCGGCGGCGCCTCGGGGGGCTGGTGAGCGGACGCCGAAATGTGGAAATCACGAAATGTGGAAACGTGGAGATGGGGAACGGAGACATCCATGAAGAAAGCGTTGTTCGCCGCGCGCCTCGCACTGGTCGTCTGGGTCGCGGCGACGCTGTCGGGCTGCTCGTATAACAAGTTCACGACCCAGGAAGAGGCGATCAAGGCGGCCTGGGCGGAAGTCCAGAACCAGCTCCAGCGCCGCAGCGACTTGATTCCGAATCTTGTCGAGACGGTGAAGGGATATGCGGCGCACGAGGAGGGCATCTATAAAGAGATCGCCGACGCCCGGTCGCAGCTGCTCGCCGCGAAGTCGCCGGAGGAGACGATCGAGGCCGCCAACCGCCAGACGAGCGCTCTCGGCCGGCTGCTCGCGGTGGTCGAGAACTACCCGAACCTCAAGGCGAACGAGCAGTTCAACCGGCTGATGGACGAGCTGTCGGGCACGGAGAATCGCCTCACCGTGGCGCGGATGCGCTACAACGAGCGCATCCAGGAATACAACGCGGCCACGCGCCGGTTCCCGGGCAACGTCACCGCGAAGATGTTCAGCTTCAAGCAGTATCCGTACTTCGAGGCGCCCCCGTCGGCGACGGCAGTCCCGAAGGTCGACTTCGGAAAGAAGTAGATGGCACTCAAGGACAGCATCCTTCCGGAGTTCGACCACGAGATGGGCACGACGCGGCGGATGCTCGAACGCGTGCCCGAAGCGGACCTCGCCTGGACGCCTCATCAGAAGTCGTTTCCGCTCGGACACCTGGCCGGGCATCTCGGCAACATCCCGCGCTGGGTCGAGATCACGCTCGACGGCACGTCCTTCGACGTCGCCGCCGCCGGAGACGACGCGCGCCCCAGGCCGCCGGCGTCGGTCGGCGCGCTGCTCGAGACGTTCGACGCCAACGTCCGGAAGGCGAGGGAGAAGATTGCCGAGCAGACCGACGCGTCACTGCTCGTGCCCTGGACGCTGAAGAGCGGCGGCCAGGACGTGTTCACGATGCCGCGGATCGCCGTGCTGCGCAGCTTCGTCATGAATCACATGATCCATCATCGCGGCCAGCTCTCCGTGTATCTGCGGCTGCGCGACGTGCCGCTCCCCTCTGTCTACGGACCGACCGCTGACGAGGGATAACGTCCGCTGCGCCGCTTCGACCTGCCGCCGCTCCGGCCGGCAGGATCTTCGTCATCCCGGATCGCGGTGAGCACCTCGTCCGACTTCGTCCCGCGCCGGCGGCTGGCGCACGGGCACCTGATGACCGTCTACTGCTGGGGCTCGCGGCGGCAGTTCTCGCTGCCCGCGCCGGAAGCGCGGCTGCTGCAGGTCACCGCCGACACCCAGGTACTGGCCCATTGCTACTGGCAGCCGGATCGCGCCGCGCATCCGACGATTCTGGCGCTGCACGGCCTCGAAGGCTCCAGCTCCGCCCACTACATGCTCGGCATCGCCGACAAGGCGCTCCGCGCCGGGTTCAACGCCGTGCTGCTCAATCAGCGTAATTGCGGTGGCACCGAGCATCTCGGGCCGGGCCTCTACCACTCGGGGCTCGTCGAGGACGCCGCGCTGCTCATCCGGCAGCTCGCCGATCGCGACGGCCTCAGCCGCGTGGTGGCAGCGGGCTATTCGCTCGGCGGCAACCTGGCGCTGCGGCTGGCAGGAACCCATTCCCCCGCCGAGCTGCCGACCTTGAAGGGCGTCTGCGCCATTTCGCCGGTGATCGACCTGGAAGCCTGCGTGCAGGCGCTCGAGCGGCGGTCGAACTTCGTCTATCAGTGGAATTTCGTCCGCAACCTGAAGAACCGGATGCGCCGGAAAGCCGCGCACCATCCGGGTCGCTTCGACCTGTCCCGGCTCGATGCGATCCACACCGTCCGCCAGTTCGACGCGGCCTACACGGCACCGTACTTCGGATTCGAGAGCGCCGAGGACTACTACGCGCGTGCCGCCGCGCTGCGTGTCGTCGATCGGATCCGGGTGCCGGCGCTCGTCATCGCGGCCAAGGACGACCCTTTCGTGCCGTACGACTCTTTCGGGCATCCGGCGCTGGCCGCCAACCACCACATCAGGGTCGTCGTCTCCGCGCACGGCGGGCACTGTGGATTCCTCGCCGCCGGCGACGGCGCCGACGACGACGGCTACTGGGCCGAGCGCCAGATCGTGCGCTTCGCGGCATCGGTCACCAACTGACGCACGCCGCCGCCCGGCTGCACTACCATCAGTGCTGATGCGCTACTGGATCGGCACCTCCGGCTACAACTATCCCGAATGGCGCGGCAGCTTCTATCCCGAGAAGTTCCCCGCCAACCGGATGCTCGGCTTCTACGCCGAACGCTTCACCACGGTCGAGGTGAACTACACCTTCTACCGCATGCCGACCGACAAACTTCTCGACGGCTGGGCGGCCGGCACCCCCGACGGTTTCACCTTCACGCTGAAAGCGCCGCGGCGCATCACCCACGACGCGAAGCTGCGCGACTGCGCCGAGCTCACCCAGACCTTCGTGCGCACCGCGGCGACGCTGGGCGGCAAGCTGGGTGTCCTGCTCTTCCAGCTGCCGCCGAACTTCAAGCGCAACGACGAGGTGCTCGCCGCGTTTCTGCACTCGCTGCCCGAACGCACCCGTGCGGCCTTCGAGTTCCGTCACGAATCGTGGCACGACGAAGCAGTGTTCGCGGCCCTCGCCGCCCGCAACCTGGCGCTCTGCGTGGCCGACAGCGAGAAAATGAGCACGCCGGTCGTCGCCACCGCCGACTATTCGTATTTCCGTCTGCGCGACGAAGGCTATCAGCCCGACGACATCCGCCGCTGGGGGGCGACGATCGCCGGGCTGTCCGCGGCGCGCGACGCGTTCGTCTACTTCAAGCACGAGGAACAGGGAAAAGGGCCCGAGTTCGCGCGGCTCCTGCAGTCCTCGGTGACGCCTGCCGGCCTGGAATAACCGCATGGCTTCCCTGCGCTACGCTGCCCGTGCGCTGCTCGCAACCCCCGGGTTCACCGTCGTCGCGATCGCGACGCTGGCGCTCGGCATCGCGGTCAATACCGCGATCTTCAGTGTGGTCAACGCCGTGCTGCTGCGGCCGCTGCCGTTCCGCGACGAGGCTCGCGTCGTCCGGGTGTGGACGACGAACACGCGCGGCGAACGCAGCAACCACTCGGCCGGCGACTTCCTCGATTTGAAGCGTGAGAACCGTTCGCTCGCCGCGATCGCCGGCTATCGCGGCGAGCTTGCCGCCGCCAGCGCCAAGCCTGGTGAGACCGTGCAGCTCGGCCTCGAACACGTCACCGCCGACTTCTTCGACGTGCTCGGCACGCCTCCGGCGCTGGGGCGCACGTTCACCGGCGCGGCCGACCTCAGGGGCGAGCGCCAGGTCGTCATCGGCGACGAGGCCTGGCAGAAGCTCTTCGATCGCGATGCCTCGGCAGTCGGCCGGCGCGTCCGCATCAACGGCGAGCCCTGCACCGTGGTCGCCGTCATGCCGAAGCGATTCGAATGGATCGACGGCTCGTCGCTGTGGCTGCTGGCGCAGCAGCCGGTGCCCCCGTCGCCGCTCGACGTGAAGGAGGCCGATCCGCTGACCAATCGCGACAGCCACTACTTCGAAGCGGTGGCGCATCTGGCGCCCGACGTCACGATCGCCCAGGCGCAGCAGGATCTGCACGCAATCGCGGCCACGATCCAGCGCGATCATCCCGACAACGGCGGCCGCGACGTGCGCCTGGTTCCGGTGCGAGAGGACCTGGTCGGCGACGTCCGCGACGCGTTGCTCGTCATCCAGGGGGCGGTCGGTCTGGTGCTGCTGGTCGCCTGCGCCAACGTGTCGAGCCTGTTGATCGCGCGCGGCGCCGGACGGCGGCGCGAGCTCACCATCCGCGCCGCACTCGGCGCCTCGCGGGCCAGGCTCGTCTCGCAACTGCTCGCCGAGACGGCCCTGCTCGGCCTCGGCGGCGGCCTTCTCGGACTGCTGGCCAGCCTCTGGCTCGTCCAGGCGCTCGTCCGGCTGATGCCCGACGGCGTACCGCGCGCCGCAAGCGTGAGCGTCGACGTGCCGGTGATGCTGGTGACGCTTGCCGCGGCGCTGACGACCAGTGTCCTGTTCGGCGTCGTGCCGGCGCTGCAGGCGTCGCGGGTCGACTCGGCGCAGGCGCTGAAGCAGTCCGGTGATCGCGGTTCGTCGCGAACGCGGGGACGCGCCGCGCTGGTCATCGGCGAGATCGCGCTGACGCTGGTCCTCCTCGCGGGCGCCGGCGTCCTCGGCAGGAGTTTCGTGCGTCTCCAACAGGTCGACCCGGGATTCGCCGTCGAACACGCCACGGTCGCGGACCTGATGCTGCCGCAGACGCGGTATCCGAAAGGGACCGACCAGGCACGCCTGTACCATCGGCTGATCGACGGGCTCGCGGCGCGGGGCGGCCTGCAGGCGGTGGCCGTCGGCTTCCCCGGTCCGTTCCATGGCGCCAACGCCAGCGGCTCGTTCGTGCGCGAAGGCGACGACATGCACGCCAAAGGGGAACGGCCGCGCGCCAACATCGCGGCCGTGTCGGGCGGTTACTTCGCCGCGATGGGCATCCCGCGGATTGCCGGACGGGCCTTCGACGATCGCGACCGCGCCGAAGGGCCGGACGTCGCGATCGTCAACACGACGCTGGCGGGGCGCTACTGGCCAGGCCAGGATCCGATCGGCAAGCGGATCCGCACCGACGACGACCCGAAGACGCCCTGGACGACCGTCGTCGGGCTGGTCGTCGACACGCGGCAGCTGGGACTGAAGGAAGCGCCGCCGCCGCTCCTGTACGTTCCCTACGAGCAGTTCTCGCTGCCCTTCACGACCGTCGCGGTCCGCAGCGGGCTACCGCAGGCCTCGGTCGTCGCGCTGTTGAAAGCGGAATTGGCCGCCGTCGACCCCGACCTCGCGTTTGGCGACATCAATCCGCTCGAGACAGAGGTGCGCGGCAGCCTCGCCGAAGCGCGCTTCCGGACGCTGCTGATCGGGCTGTTCGCGGCGCTGGCAGTGGCGCTGGCGGCGATCGGACTCTACGGGTTGATCAGCTACACGGTCGCGCAGCGCACACGCGAGATCGGGATCCGCGTCGCGCTTGGCGCGGCCCCCAGGCAGGTACTGCTGCCGTCGGTGACCGACGGCGTGGTGCTGGCGCTGGCAGGGATCGCGTGCGGGGTCGTCGCGGCCGTGGCGGCGGGCCGCGCGCTGTCGGCGTTCGTGTTCGGCGTCGGGACCAGTGATCCGCTGACGCTGGCGGGGGTGTCGGCGCTGCTGCTGCTCGTCGCGGCGGCGGCCAGCTACCTGCCGTCGCGGCGCGCCTTGAAAGTGGATCCGATCGTGGCGCTGCGCGCCGAGTAGCGGCGCGGCCGCCGATCACACTACGTCACTGCCCCGTTCCAGCGCCGCCGTCGGCGCCGCCACGTTGTGGACCGCCTTCGTGGTCCCTCCCGACGACACTTTCGAGAGTACTCCTTCGAGCAGCGGCGTCATCACCGACAGCTGACGCGCGCGGATCAGCAGATTCCAGCATCCCTCGAACTTCTTCCAGCCGGCGGCATACCCGAAGTGCTTGATCTGGTGTTTCAGCGTGCCGTGCGTGAACGAGGCGCGGGCGATCGCGCTCCACCGGTAGAAATCCGCGTAGGCGCGCCAGTATCCCTCTTCGAGCGCTCGCGGCGAGAGCCGCGCCGGACGGAAGACCACGTGCCGGGTGTCATAGAGGTCCCAGTCGCGCGTCACGATGCGGCCCTGCTCCGCCAGGCGGGCGTGGAGCCCGGTTCCGGGATATGGAGTCTGGATGTGGAAGGTGGCGGTGGTGAGACCGTGATCGATCGCCCAGCCCACCGTACGCGGAAAGACGTCTTCCCCGTCGTCGTCCATCCCGAAAACGAAGCTGCCGTTGATCATGATGCCGAGGTCGTGGAGGCGCCGCGCCACCGCCGAGTAGTCGCGTCCGAGATTCTGGTGCTTGCGGCTGCGGCGCAGGTTCTCAGGGGTCAGCGTTTCGAAGCCGACGAACAGGCTGCGCAGGCCCGCTTCGGCGGCGCGCTCGATGAGATCGCCCCGCAGAATCGAGTCGACCGTCGCCGCCCCCTGAAAGAGACGGTTCATGCCGCGCAGCCCGTCGAAGAGCGCGCGCGCGAAGCGCGGATCGCCCAGCAGGTGATCGTCGAGGAAATACAGGTGCCGCCCGGGCAGGCGGCCGATCTCGGCCAGCGCGGCGTCGACGCGCTGCGTGTAAAAGGAGCGTCCTCCCTCGAAGAAGGCGTCCTTGTAGCAGAAGTCGCAGTGCTGGGGGCAGCCGCGCGTCACGACAATGGAGTTCGGCACGAGATAGCGGCGGCGCTGGATCAGGTCCCGGCGCAGTGGCGGCACGTCCTCGATCGTTCGCCCGCCCGTCGATCGGTAGACGCCGCGCGGACAGCCGTCGCGCAGGTCGCGGAGGAACTGCGGAAACGTCTGCTCGCCGGGACCGAGCAGGATCGCGTCGGCGTGCTGTGCCGCTTCCTCTGGGAGGGAGGTGACGTGCAGCCCGCCGAGCGCGACGAACGCGCCGTGCGCCCGATAGTGGTCGGCGATGCGATAGGCGCGGTAGGCGTTGGTGATGTAGACCTGGATCACGACCAGGTCCGGTTCGTCGTCGAGCGCCAGCCGTTCGACGTGCTCGTCGACGATGACGGCCTCGTCGTCGGAACGCAGAAACGCGGCGAGCGTCGCCAGTCCGAGCGGCGGGAAGAGCGAGTATTTGATCGGCCGCCAGAACGGGCTGGTGGCCTCGGTCAGCGCCGGCAGAACGAACTTCACGCGAAGCGGACGATGGAATGGCGTCACGCTTTGCATTATAAAGCATTACTTGGTATCGTAAAGTAATGTTTCCGGGCAAGCGCGCCTTCGATCTCGCCGGCGCCGCGGCCGGACTGGTGTGCTTCGCGCCGGTGATGCTGATCGCGGCGGCGCTGATCCTGCTCGACGACGGCCGGCCGGTGCTGTTCCGGCAGACGCGGCTCGGACGCGGGCGGCGGGCCTTCTCGATTCTGAAGTTCCGCACGATGCGCAACGGCCGGATCACGAGGATCGGCACCTTCCTGCGCGCGACCGGCCTCGACGAGCTGCCGCAGTTCGTCAACATCCTGCGCGGAGAGTTGAGCGCGGTGGGTCCCCGTCCGATTACCGCGGAAGACGCGCTGCGCTTTGGATGGACCGGACCGTCGGCGCGGGCGCGCTGGGCCGTGCCGCCCGGCCTCACCGGGCTGGCGCAGCTCGCCGCGCGTTCGCGGCACGAGGCGCTGGTCTTCGACCGGTGCTACCGCCGCCGCCAGTGCCTGATTCTCGACTGCCGGATCGTGGCGATGTCGTTCCTGGTCAATCTGGCGGGCAAGAGCCGCGCGCGACAGCTGCTCTTCGGCCGGTCGCACCCCGGACGGGCAGAGTCTTCCAGGGAACCATGAGCCCTTCGGCAAACCGCCGCGACGTTTACCGGCCCGCCTCCATCGCGCACGTGTACGAGGCCGCGGCGGCGGCCGGGCCGCCAAGATATCTGGGGTACGACGGGAACGAACAGAGCGGCATCGTGCGGCCGCCGCCGGTCAGGGTCAACGCCATCGGCGGCACCGCCTTTCGCTCCACCCAGTCGAGCAGCACCGCGAAGCGTTCGTAGGCGGTCGGCAACGTGGCCCGAACCACCGGCTGGCCGTTGCCGTCGACGTCCGCCGTCGATGCCATCAGTCCATGGTTCGCCTGCGGTACGACGAACAGGCGGGCGAACTCATCGACCGTCTTCCGCCCCATCGTGTCGATGACGCGCTGGTAGTAATCGAGCTGGGCGCCAGGCGAGGCCAGCGTGTCGTTGGTGCCGATCGTCACGATCAGCTTGGCGCCGCGGCGCGCGAACGCGGAGAGATCGGGGTCGGTCGAATCGAGGATCGCCGACAGCTCCTCGCGCCGCCCGTTGAGCGGGCCCCCTTCGACGTAGTCGAGCGGATTGGCGGCGAGGTCGCGCATCAGGAATCCGGTGACGCCGAGCACGCCGAGATGCGTGTGCAGCGCGGCGTCTGGCGCGGCGCCCTCCTGTCCGCGGAAGCGCGTCGCGGCGATGAGGCCGCTGCCCGAGGGATCCGTGGTCGGCGTCCACATGCCGAACGACGCCACGCCGTGCGCGAGCGGCGCGGCAAAACGGTAGTGGCCGTACACGAGTTCGAGCGTCGACATCTGCCCGTCCGTCAGGCAGGCGTTCGCCGTCGCATTGGACGGATCCGGGTCGACGTTGTCCGGGCATCGCTTCGCCGACCAGGGATGGCGGTCGGGCAGGCCCTGGCTGACGTCGAAGATGGCTCTGCAGGCCGGGTAGTCGTTGATCACGCCGTCGACGAGGCCGTCAAGGCCGTCGCACTGCCGCAGGAACTCGGCCCGGATCGCCGGGACCTTGGCGCGCGTGACCCAGTTGGCGAGCGGCTTCTCGTGGATGCGAATCAGCTCGGGCGCGAGCATCAGCGACGAAAAACCGACGATCGGAACGTTGGCGATCACGCCGTCGTAGTCGGCGGGATAGCGCTGCGCCACGGTCAGCGCTTCACGGCCTCCCTGCGACGTGCCGGTGAAGTAGGAATACCGCGGCGCTTCGCCATAGACGCGGCGGACGATCGCCATCGCGACGTCGTGCGTCTTCTTCAGCTGCGCATAGCCGAGATTGCGGATCGCCTCGTCGTTGAGCGCCCACACCGGTGACTCGCGGACGGCGTGCCCGGAATCGCTGCCGTAGGTGACGAATCCGAGATCGGCGGGTGTCTTCCCATCGATCGTGTAGCCGCCGCCCCGCAGGTCCGGTATCACGCCGTTCATCCCGCCGCCCCCCTGCTGGGCGGCCCGCCCATTCCACGCGGCCGGCAGCCACACCCGAAAGCTGATCGGCCGGGCGGCGGGATCGACCGGCAGAAGCGTGCCGTCGACCTCACATCGCGCCAGTTGCCCATCGGCGGCGCCGACCCAGCGCGGTTCCGCGATCGTCACGCCGGACACCGGCTCGCCGATGACGCTGGCCGGAATCGATCCGAGCCGGGCGGCCGTGCAGTGAGCCGGAGTGATGACGATCGGCTGGCCGGCCAGGCGCGGCGGCGCCTGGGTGAGCACCGCCTGGGCGGCCATGACGGCAAGCAGACGCTTCATGCGGCGGCATTATGGATCGACGCTGCCCGCGCGTCGTGAAGCAGCGCCGCGCCCGCGGTTCGGCCCTCGGGCGACTGGAGGATCCGCTAGACTCACTCACCGGAGGAGCCTATGACTCTCGAGAGCGCGCCCGCGGTGTTCTGGGTCGGCTGCGCCGGCGGGATGCTGGCGGAGCTGCTCCACTGGTGGGGCCTGCGCGAAGCGCCCGACCTTCCCGCCTACGCCGCCAGTCCGCTCTACTGGGGGCTGACGCTCGCGATGATCGCGGCCGGCGGCGCGCTCGCGGTCGTCTACTTCGGCCACCAGGCGCAGGCCATCGCCGCGCTGCAGATCGGCGCGTCGACACCGCTCGTGATCCAGAAGCTGACCACGACGCTGACCGGCGCCGGAAGCGAACGCCGGGCGCGGCTCGGGGCGGGCGCCGTGGCGCCGGGGATCCGGTCGTTCTTCACCTGGTAGCCGATCGGGATGGCCGCTCTCGTTCCTGGGCCGCGCCGCGATGACGACATCGACGCGCTCGGCGCGCGCCTTGCCGATCTCGAGCGCGCCCTCGCCGCCGGCCGCGACGGCGCCGTCCGCGCGCAGCACCAGCTCGCCGCCTTTCGTCTGCGCTATCGACGCGACGTCGGGTTGCTGCACGAGGAACTCGAGGAGCTCGAGCGCGCCATCGCGGAGCTCGAGATCGGCGAGTTCGCGAGGCGCCTCGACGAGGAAGGAGGAGGCACCAGGACAGCCGAGGCGTCCGTGCCAGCCGCCGGCTCGACCCGCGCGCTGACGTCCGATGCCGTTCGCCGCTTGTTCCGTGACGTCGCCAAGGCCATCCATCCGGACCTCGGCGAGGATGACGCGGCGCGCGATCGACGGCACGCGCTGATGGTGGAAGCCAACCGCGCCTATGCCATGGGCGACGAAGCGAGGCTGCGCCGGATCCTGCAGGCCTGGGAGACGGCCCCCGAGGCGGTGCTGGGGGAAGACGTGGACGCCGCCCGCGAACGGCTGCTCCGCCGCATCGCGCAGGCCGAGCAGCAGCTCGCCGTCTGCGAAGGCGAACTCGCGGAGCTGCACGAGTCACCGCTGTGGAAGCTGCGGGCGATGGTCGACCAGGCCGCGGCACGCGGGAAGGACCTGATCGCCGAGCAGGTCCGCCGGCTCAAGCGGGACATCGTCGCGGCGCGTAACCGTCTCGACGCGATGCGGCTGTGACGCAGTCGCGGCGTTGAACGACCGTGTAAAATGACCCGTCTGGAAGATGGAGGAGATGCATGGCCAATGAGATGAACCGCCGGCAGATGCTGGGGACGACCACCGCGGTAATCGGCGGCGCGCTCGCCGGCGTCACCGCAGACGTGTTTGCGCAGGACAAGCCCGCCGCGAAGGGGGCGCCTTCGACCTCAGCCGGCCCGAACCTGGATCCACCGGTGGTCGAGATCAAGGGTGGAAAGCTGCGCGGCCTGCGCGAGGGCAGGACGCTGTCGTTTCTCGGCATCCAGTACGCGCAGGCCGAGCGCTTCGGGCCGCCGTTGCCGGTCAAGCCGTGGTCGGGCGTCAAGAACGCCCAGGTGTGGGGGCCCGTCTGCCCCTCGCCGGAACAGACCGCCGTCGGCGCCGACGAGCTGGTCTTCCCGCACCGTTACTACATCGCCAACGAGAACTGCCAGTATCTCAACGTCTGGACGCAGAGCCTGACCCCGGCGACGAAGAAGCCGGTGATGGTCTGGATGCACGGCGGCGGCTTCACCAACGGCTCCTCGATGGAATCGTATGCCTATGACGGGCGCTCGCTGAGCGAGTTCGGCGACGTCGTCGTCGTCAGCATGAACCACCGCCTGAACATCCTCGGCACGCTCGATCTCTCGGCATACGGGTCGCAGTACGCGAACTCGCGTCAGACCGGCATGGCCGACCTCGTGTCTGCGCTGCAGTGGGTGCGGGACAACGTCGCCACCTTCGGCGGCGATCCGGACAACGTGATGATCTTCGGGCAGTCCGGCGGCGGCGGCAAAGTGGTGCGGCTGATGCACATGCCGGAGGCGAAGGGCCTCTTCCATCGCGTGTCGGCGCAGAGCGGCGGCAACAACAACTACCGCGGCAGCGACGTCGCCGCGAGCATCAAGGCGCAGCGGACCATCGCGGCGCACGTGTTGAAGCAGCTGAACCTGACCAGCGCCGACCTCGACAAGTTGAAGACGGTGCCCTACTACACGCTGATCACGGCCGGCACGGCCGCGCTGCGTTCCGCCGCGCAGGAGCTCGGCCTCCCCAACATCGGCGGCTGGAATCCGATTGCCGACGACGAGTCCGTGACGCGCGAGTTCTGCGACTGGGCCGACAACATCCCGCTCATCGCCGGCTCGGTCTTCAGCGAATTCGCCGGCAATCTCCAGAGCGGGGACAACAAGAACGCCTGGACGCCAAGCGAGATCGACGAGCACCTGACGCGCGCCTACGGCGACAAGAGGAGCGCCATCGTCGCCGAATTCCAGAAGGCCTTCCCGCACAAGAAGGCGCAGGACGTGCTGTTCTATGCCGGGACGACGCGCCCGGGCGTGAAGAACCTGCTCGACCGCAAGGTCGAGAAGAGCAAAGTGCCCACCTACAACTACGTGTTCGCGTGGGAGTATCCGGTCAACGGCGGCATCACCGCGTTCCACTGCTCGGAGCTGGCGTTCTGCTTCCACGCACTGAGCGTGCCGCAGATCAAGACGGCGACGGGCGGCGGTCCGGCCGCGATGGCGCTGCAGGACAAGGTGTCGCAGGCCTGGATCAACTTCGCGAAGACGGGCAACCCGAACCAGCCGTCGCTGGCGTGGAAGCCGTACACGAAGGAAAGCTCGCAGGCGATGGTGTTCGACACGCAGAGCGAATCGGTGGCGCTCAACGACGCAAAATTGATCTCGCTCCTGCCGCAGCCGGCCGGCCGCGGCGGTGGCGCCGGCCGTGGCGGGCAATAGCAGGCCAACTCGGACACGCCAGTCCCGACGCCCCTCCACGAACTCGAAAAGGCCCATGCAGTTCACACTGTATGGGCCTTTATGATTCGCCGAACTCCTTCGTGCCCTTCCTGACTAATACAGAGTCGATTCGAAGAAGTCCTTCATGCGGGCCGCGTAGTAGACCCCGTACTTCGCGAAGGTTGCCTTCGTGCGGTCGTCCGGCTTCCAGTCGAAGAACGCGTGGCTGGCGCCGCCAACCTGAATGTACTCGGCGCGCTGCCCCGCTTTCACGAGCGCGTCGGTGAACTCCTTCACCATCTCGTCCTTGATCAGCGGATCGACGGTGCCGCGCGTCAGGAACTGCGGTACCGAGCGCTCGGTAGCGGGTGGGATGTGGCTGAGCGGCGCGATCGCTTCCTTCCACGCCTGGTCGTTGGTGTGGTCGGCATCGTACGGATTGAGCTGCGCCGCGCTGAAGACGCCGTAGCTCGGCGCCGCCGCCTTGATCGCCTTCGACATCTCGCCGGCCACCTGCTCGGCGCTCTTGCCTTTGGGCAGATACGACGGCATGAACTCGAACACGCCCGGCGTCTTGCCGAAGCCCTTCGAGCCGATCATGTTCGTCATCAGCGAGGCGGCCGCCGACAGGTGTCCGCCGGCGCTGTCGCCGGTCAGCCCGACGCGCGTCGGGTCGCCGCCGTACTGGGAGGCGTGCTCCATGATGTGCGCGATCCCGCCGTACACGTCGTCGATGAGATCCGCCATCGTGTTCGGAACCGCGTCGCCGTCTTCCTTGCCGGCCCAGCGATAGTCCATGCTGAACACGACGAACTTGCCGTCCCGGGTCAACTCGCGGGCCAGGCCGCGCATCACGTCCTCGTCGTTCGCCTGCCAGCCGCCGCCGTGAATGATGATGACGAGCGGCAGGTTGCGCGCGCCCGTGGGCGCATAGACGTCGTACTTGAGCGGCTTGACACCCGGTTTGGCGTAAACGACGTCGCTGGTGACGGTAATGTTCTTGACCGCCGCGGCGTCGACGAAGGACGCGCCGAGGTGTTTGTCCTGGTCCATCGTCACCTGGAACGACGGGCCCGCAGACTCGTGATACATCTGCCCGAAGCGCCCTGGAACCGAGTACCAGACCGAATCGATCGCGAAGCCGGAGTCGGCCGTCGCGGTGACGGTGACGACGGTGCCTTTCGGATACTTGCCGTCAGCCGGCAGCGACGGCGAGAGTGTGACCTTGCCGTGCACGGGTGCCACCAGCGTGGCGGCATACGGCCCGTTCGGATTCGGCGGCGGAGCCGGCGCTCCTGCTCCCCGCTGCGCGCTGGCAGGCGCGGCGGCAAGAATGAGCGCGGACAGGAGTGCAGCGGTGCGAAGTCTCATCGTGAGCGGATTCTAGCAGAGCCGCGCGAATAACGGTGGGGTCGGCCGATAACCGCACCGCGTCCGCGCACCGCGTCCGCGCCCGCGCGCACCGCGTCCGCGCCCCGCGCCCGCGCGCCCCGCGTCCGCGCGCCGGGTGGCCCGCGCCTCGCAGCTCACGTCTCGCGTGCACTAAGATTCACGCATGGAACGACGCGACTTCCTCAAGCTCGGCACCACGGCGGTTGCGGCCGGCGCTCTGGCGGCGCGCGACTCTGCCGCCGCCCAGACGCAGCCCGCCGGCACGGCCGCGTTCGCGGCGCCGCCGATCCCGACGGTCCGCATCGGTTACGTCGGCGTGGGCGGCCAGGGCTCGAGCCACGTCCGCAACCTGCTCAAGATCAAAGGGTGTCAGATCATCGCCGTGTGCGACGTTCGTTCCGACCGCACCGACTGGGCGGTCAAGGCCATCACCGAGGCGGGGTTCGCGAAGCCGGCGGTCTACGGCAAGGACCCGCGCGACTTCGAACGCCTGTGCGAGACCGAGTCGCTCGATCTCGTCTACACCGCCACGCCATGGGAATGGCACGTTCCCGTCATGCTCGCGGCGATGAAGAACGGCAAGCACGCCGCGACCGAGGTGCCGGCGGCGATGACGATCGAGGACTGCTGGGCGATCGTGGACGCGGCCGAGAAGCACCAGAAGCACTGCGTGCTGATGGAGAACTGCAACTACGACCGCATGGAGATGATGGTCTACAACATGGTCCGTCAGGGCGTGTTCGGCGAAGTGCTGCACGCGGAAGGCGGCTACCTCCACGATCTGCGCGAGATCAAGTTCGCCGACGAGGGGGAAGGGCTCTGGCGGCGGGCCTGGGACACGAAGATCAACGGCAACACTTACCCGACGCACGGACTCGGGCCGATCGCCAACTGCCTCGACATCAACCGCGGCGATCGGTTCGACTACCTCGTGTCGATGAGCGGCCCGGCACGCGGCCTTCAGAACTGGGCGTCGGATCACGTCGCGGCCGATTCCCCCAAGCGCCGTGAGCGCTACGTCGAGGGGGACGTCAACTGCAGCCTGATCAGGACCGCGAGGGGCAGGACCGTCCTCGTCGAGCACTGCACGAACCTGCCGCGTCCCTACAGCCGCATCCACATGGTGCAGGGCACGAAGGGGCTGTTCCAAGGCTATCCGAGCCGCCTCTACGTCGAAGGGCGTGGCAAGGACGACCAGTGGGTCGAGGCCGAGACGATGCTCGCGGAGTTCGAACACCCGATCTGGAAGGAGATCGCCGCCGCGGCTGAAGGCGCCGGGCACGGCGGCATGGATTTCATCGAAGACTACCGCCTGATCAAGTGCCTGCGCGAAGGACAGCCGACCGACATGAACGTATACGACGCCGCCTCGCTGAGCGCCGTCGTGCACCTCAGCGTGCAGTCGGTCGCCAGGAAATCATCCGCCATCGACTTCCCGGACTTTACACGCGGCCGCTGGAAGACGTCGCCGCCGCTTCCGATCGTCCACATCTGATCTCATTCGATCTCATCCGAGGGGCTTCGTCCCTCGGACTCCCCTACACCCTCGATCGCTCGCCGCTTCGCCGGCTCGCTCCGCTCCGGCTCGCTCCGCTCCGGCGCCTCGCTCGCGGCGCTCGCTCGGATCGTATTTTCGCGGCTGCGTGGGCTGATAGCGAGATACCTTCCGGTGCCTCGCTCGCTCGGATCGTATTTCAGGGCTGAGTTGCCTCGTAGTGAGATATTTTGACGCAGATGGCCGTTTCGACAGCGCGCGCGCTGGTACTGGCGCGTGGCCTCGGCACGCGCATGCGGCAGGGCGACACAACGGCGGCGCTCACACCGGATCAGCAGCGCGCCGCCGAGGCCGGGCTGAAGGCCCTGATGCCGATCGCCGGTCGTCCGTTTCTCGACTACGCGCTGAGCGCGCTGGCCGACGCCGGTGTCTCGCGCGTCGGGGTCGTCGTAGCGCCCGACCATGGCCCCGCCACGGCGCATTATGCCGCGCATCCACCCTCGCGCGTCGCGTTGGAATTCGTCGTCCAACCCGAGCCGCGCGGCACGGCCGACGCCGTGCTGGCCGCCGAGGCCTGGAGCGGCGGCGAGCCGTTCCTCGTCGCCAACGGCGACAACCTGTATCCCGCCGCGGTGCTGCGCGATCTCATCTCGCTCGGCGAACCCGGACTCCCGGTGTTCGACGCGGCCGATCTCGTCCGCACCGGAAATATTCCGGCCGATCGCGTCCGCGCGTTCGCGCTGGTCGCGGTCGACGAGTCGGGATATCTTTCCCGCATCGTGGAAAAGCCCGCCGTCCCTCTGCCGCCCGAACCGGCAGACGCGATCGGCACCGTAGCGGATCCGATCCTCGACGCCGGCGGGGTGTCGATGAACCTGTGGCGTTTCGACCGACGCATCTTTGCCGCGTGCCGCGATGTGGACCGATCGCCGCGTGGGGAATTCGAGCTGCCCGAGGCGGTGGCGCTGGCGATGCGGCGCGGCGTGCGGTTCCGCGCCCTGCCGGCGCGCGGTCCGGTCCTCGATCTCTCTCGTCGCGCCGATGCGCGCGACGTCGAACACCGGCTCGCCGGCGCGGTGCCGCGGCCATGAACGTGGCGGCGCTCGTCGAGGCGCTCGTCGATCGTGGTCTCGATGCCGCTGAGCGCGATCGCAAGCAGGCGCTGTTCGCCCGCCTCCTCGCCGCCTGGCACACGACTCGGGACGACGTGCCTGGGCACGCGTGGTTCGTCCCTGGCCGCCTCGAAGTATTCGGCCGACATACCGACTATGGCGGCGGCCACGCGCTGGTGGCCGCCGCCCCGCGCGGCTTCGCCGTCGCCGCGTCGCCGCGCGTCGACGACGCGATTCGCGTGGTCGACGCGGGACGCGGCGAGTCGCTGCTGCTCGCGCCCGGACGCGCCCGCACGCGGCTCTCCGGCTGGCGGCACTACGTCGACACGACCGCGCGCCGCCTTGCCGCGAACTTTCCTGGTCAACGCTTCGGCGCCGACGTCGTCATCGCGAGCGATCTGCCGCCGGCCTCGGGCATGAGCAGTTCGAGCGCGCTGGTCATCGCGATCGCCGAAGCGCTCTGTCGCGTCGGCGGCGTGCACGACACCGCGCAGTGGCAGCGCAACATCCGCAACCGGCTCGACGCCGCCGGCTACTACGCCTGCATCGAGAACGGCCGTGATTTCGGGACGCTCGCGGGCGACGTCGGCGTCGGCACGCAAGGCGGGAGCGAAGATCACTCGGCCATCGTCGCGGGTGCGTCCGAACGGGTGCTCGCCTTCGGCTTCCTCCCCTCGCGCGGGCTCGGCGCCGCACGGGTTCCGGTCGACTGGCAGTTCGTGGTCGGGACGTGCGGCGTCAAGGCCAACAAGACCGGCCGCGTGCAGGAGGCCTTCAACCGTCTTTCGTCTGACGCCGCCGCGCTGCTCGAGGCCTGGAACGCCCACGCCGCGGCTGAGACACCCGCAATCTCCCTGGCAGCGGCGCTCGAGGCGCCGGGCGCCCTCGACTGGCTGCGCCAGACGGCGGGCGGCCGCCGCAACCGCCTCGATCACTTCATTCGCGAGAGCGGCCGCGTCCTGCCGGCGCTGGCCGCCTTCGAACGCGGCGACGCGCACGAGGTCGGCCGGCTCGCCGACGACTCCCAGCGCGACGCTGAGCATCTGCTGGGCAACCAGATCCCCGAATCCGTCGCGGTGGCCCGCGCGGCGCGCGCTGCCGGCGCCTTTGCGGCGTGCAGCTTCGGCGCTGGATTCGGCGGCGCCGTCTGGGCACTCGTCCCAGCGTCCGACACGGCGCGCTTCGTTCAGGCCTGGACGCCCGACGCCTTTCCTATCCGCCCGGGGCCCGGATTGACCGATCTCCCAACAAATTAGCCCCTCCTGACGTCTAAGGGCCAATGGAGTCTTTCATCCGCGATTTCCGGCAGTCGCTGCGCATGTTCGCGCAGAGCCCGGCGTTCACCCTGGCGGCGGTCGCCGCGCTCACGCTGGGCATCGGCGCCAACACGGCCATCTTTTCCGTCGTCGACGCCGTGCTGCTCAAGCCGGTCAGCATGCCGGACGCGGAACGGGTGGTCGTGTTCATCAACACGTCGCCGCGCGGCCCCGGCGGACCGGCCGCCTCCCCTGCCAAGTTCATGCACTACCGCCAGCAGACCGACATCGTCGAGGACGTGTCGGCGTTCAACACCGGCGTCATGAACTACACCGGCGGGACGTTCCCCGAGCAGCTGAAATCGGCGCGCGTCTCCGCCGATTTCCTGAAGCTGGCCGGAGCGCCGATCCTGCTCGGACGCAATTTCACCCCCGACGAGGACCAGCCACAGGGTCCGAAAGTCGTCGTGATCAGCCGCGCCCTCTGGGAGTCGCGCTTCAACGCCGATCCCAACGCCATCGGCAAGAGCATCTCGCTCGGCAACGATCCGTACACCATCGTCGGCGTGCTGAATACCTTCGACTTCCGGGAGTACGGCCCGACGCCGCAGGTCTGGACGCTCTTTCAGTTCGATCCGAACACGAACGATCAGGGGCACTACTTCCAGGTGATGGCGCGGCTCAAGCCGGGCGTCACGGTGCAGCAGGCCTACGCCAGGATGCAGGCCTCGGCGGCCAATTTCCGCGCCAAGTTCCCCAAGAGCGGGATCGGCCCGCAGGGGGGCTTCGGCGTGCTGACCGTCCGCGACGCGCTCGTCCGCGGCGACGTGAAATCGTCGCTCTACGTCTATCTCAGCGCCGTCGGGTTCGTGCTGCTCATCGCCTGCGCCAACGTCGCCAACCTCCTGCTCGTGCGGGCCACCGGACGCCGTCGCGAGATAGCCATCCGCGCGGCCATCGGCGGCTCGCGGGCGCGGATCATCCGCCAGCTGCTAACCGAGAGCGTCGTGCTGTCGATTGCCGGCGGCCTGTTCGGCCTGGTGCTCGGCTGGGCCGGCATCCGCGCGCTGCTGTCGATCAACACCGCCGGCCTGCCGCGCCTCGGCACCGACGGCGTCAACGTCGGCCTCGACTGGCGGGTCGTCGCCTTCACGGTGGCCGTGTCACTCGGGACCGGCATTTTGTTCGGACTGATTCCCGCGCTCCAGAGCTCGAAGACCGACTTGACGACGACCTTGAAGGAGAGCAGCGGACGGTCGGGCACCGGCTTCCGGCAGAACAAGGTACGTTCGGTGCTGGTGGTGGTCGAGGTCGCGCTGGCGATGGTGCTGCTGATCGGCTCGGCGCTGCTCATCCGCACGGCGATGGCGCTCGGCCGCATCGATCCCGGATTCGACACGCACAACGTCCTGACGATGCGGATGTCGCTAAAGGGCGCGCAGTTCGACAAGTCGGTCGCGGTCGACCAGCTCATTCACAACGGCGTCGACCGCCTGAAAGCGATTCCCGGCGTGGTCGAGGCGAGCGCCACGTGCTGCGTGCCGCTGCAGGGGGGCTACGGATTGCCCTTCCGCATCGTCGGCCGCCCGCTCGCGGCCGACAGCCAGGGCCCGTACCACGGCGGCGGCGGCTGGGCGACCGTCTCGCCCGGATATTTCGAAGTCTTCAGGATTCCGGTCAAGCGCGGGCGCACGTTCACCGATCGCGACACCGCCGCGGCGACCAAGGTCGTGGTCATCAACGAGGCGATGGCGAAGCAGTTCTGGCCCAAGGGCGATCCGCTCACCGACAAGCTGGTGATCGGCAAAGGAGTGATGCGCGAGTTCGAAGCGGAGTCCGACCGGCAGATCATCGGCGTCGTCGCCGATACCAAGGCGGGCGGTCTCGACAGCGATCCGCAGCCGCAAATGTGGATCCCGCAGGCGCAGGTGCCCGATCTCGCCAACGCCCTCAACGTCGGGTTGACGCCGATTGCGTGGGTCGTGCGGACGCAGGTGCCGCCGCAATCGCTCAGCAGCCAGATCCAGGAGACGGTGCGGCAGGCGACCGGCCTGCCGGTGACCGATGTGGAATCGATGGATTCGATCGTCTCGACGTCGATTTCACGTCAGCGCTTCAACATGTGGGTGATGACGGTGTTCGGCGCGTGCGCGCTGCTGCTCGCCGCGATCGGCATCTACGGGCTGATGGCCTACTCGGTCGAACAGCGGACGCAGGAGATCGGCATCCGCCTGGCGCTCGGCGCGCCGCTCGCGCAGGTTCGGCGGATGGTGATCGCGCAGGGGATGGCGCTGTCGCTCATCGGCGTGGCGATCGGCCTGGCGGCGGCGTTCGGCCTGGCCCGGCTGATCACCGCGTTCCTGTTCGGCGTGACGGCCAAGGATCCGCTCGTCTTCAGCGGCGTGCCGCTCGTGCTCGCAGCGGTTGCTTTCGTCGCCGTCTGGCTGCCGGCGCGGCGCGCCAGCAAGGTCGATCCGATCATCGCGCTGCGCGCCGAGTAACGGGGGGCCCGGCGGCGAAATGGCGGCACCGCTAGTCGGCCCGCGGGCCGCCATTTCCTCGCGAAGCTCGCGCTCGAGACGGGCGCGGTTCAGGAGGAACCAGACCCGGCGCCCGATCCCGGCGAGCCACTCGATCATGCCGTCCTCAGCACGGCGCGAATCGCCGCGTTGACGCGCTCGTAATCGCTCATCTCCGACTCGAGCTGCCTGCGTCCGCCCGGCGTCAGCCGATAGAAGCGGACACGGCGGCCGGTCTCCGATGTGCCCCACTCCGCCTTCGCCCATCCTTGTCTGTGCCTGCCGCCCGTGTCAATGCACGCAAAAAGGGCCCGTGGTCATGAACCACGAGCCCTCGCTATATGAACAACGGCTGTTTTGGAACCGGCAGCCGGAGACCGGGAGCTGGCAGCCGTCCCTTACTGCGCGCGCAACGTCAGGAACAGCGATTGTCCGGAGCGCTCGATGACCATCAGCGTCGGCTTCCCGTCCTTGCGGTCGAGCGCGTCCTTGACGTCGACCGCCGACTTCACGGCCTTACCGTCGACCTTGGTGATCACGTCGCCTTCCTGCAGCCCGTTCTCGGCGGCGACGCCGTTGGGATCGAGCTGGGCGACGACCACGCCCTTGTCGCCGTCCTGCAGCGCCATGCCGAAGCGCCCTTCACTGCTGCGCTCGCCGTTCGAGCGGCCGTGCGCGCTCGCCTTCGGCGCGTCCAGCGTGCCGAGCGTCACGTCGAAGTGCTCGGTACGGCCGTCGCGGAGGACCGTCACCGGCACCTTCGTGCCGGGCAGCGTGTTGCCGACGACGTTGCGCAGCTGGTTGTTGTCGGGGACGTCTTTGCCGTTGTACTGCGTGATGACGTCGCCCTGCTTCAGCCCCGACTTCTCCGCGGGCGATCCCGCGTCGACGGTACTGACCAGCGCGCCGCGCGTGTTCGGCAGGTTCATCGCCTGCGCCATGTCGGGCGAGATGCCCTGGATCGTGACGCCCAGCTTGGCCCGGCGGACCGAGCCGTTCGCGACGAGCTCGTCCATCACGTGCTTGGCCAGGTTCGACGGAATGGCGAAGCCGAGGCCGATGTTGCCGTCAGAGGGGGACAGGATCTGCGAGTTGATCCCGATCAGCTCGCCGGCCGCGTTGACCAGGGCTCCGCCGGAGTTGCCGTGGTTGATCGCCGCATCGGTCTGCAGGAAATCCTGGTAGCTGTCGTCGCCGGTGGGCGTCTGGCGCCCCTTGGCGCTGATGATGCCGGAGGTGACCGTCTCGCCGACGTTGAGCGGGTTGCCCACCGCAAGCACGACGTCGCCGACGCGCACGGCGTCCGAATCGCCGACGACCAGCGTCGGCAGGCCTGCCGCGTCGATCTTGACCACCGCCAGATCAGTCGCGGCGTCGGTGCCGACGACCTTGGCATTGAAGGTGCGGCGGTCGGGCAGGTCGACCTTGACCGAATCGGCGCCGTCGACCACGTGGTTGTTGGTCAGGATGTAACCGTCCTTGGCGACGATCACACCCGAGCCGAGCCCGCGCTCCACGGGGGACGGCATGCGGCGGCCGCGCTGCTGCGGCGCCTGTTCGCCGAAGAAGCGGCGGAAGAGCTCGTCGGGCATCTGCTGGTCGGCGGGAGCGAACGACGCGCGCTTTTCGACGCGGATCGTCACGACCGCCGGCATCACACGCTCGACGACCGGGGCATAGCTGGCGCTGGCGACAGCGGGAGGCACCACGCCAGCCGGCGCCGTCGCGACTGCGGCGGTCGAGCCGGCAGCCAACAGATAGCTGCTGGCCTGCGGCGTTTTCCACGCCGCGAGGGACACGGCGGCAGCGGCAATGGCTGCGACGGCGCCCTTTCTGAAATATCCGTTAGTCATCGTTGCGAATCACCTCTGAACTATTAGACGGCGGGGACCCTTGCCGGCCGCTGTCGCGACCGTTACATACGTGAAAGGTGACGCGTGGCATGATCGGCAGATGCGGGTGCTGCTGGTGGAAGACGACCCGACCATCGCCGGCTTCGTCGAAGGTGGCCTGCGCGAGGCCGGTTTCGCGGTCGAGCACGCCGCCGACGGACGCACCGCACTCGATCGGGCCGCTGCCGAGCCGTTCGACGCGGCGATCGTCGACGTCATGCTGCCGCAGCTCGGCGGGCTTGCGCTGATCGACGCGCTGCGGGCGCGCGGGATCCGGATCCCGGTGCTGATCCTCAGCGCCAAGCGCACGGTCGACGACCGCGTCCGCGGGCTGCAGGCGGGCGGCGACGATTACCTCACCAAGCCGTTCGACTTCGCCGAGCTGCTGGCGCGCGTCCAGGCACTGATCCGCCGCGCCACCGGCGCGTCGGAGCCGACGCGGCTGAGCGTCGGCGATCTCTCCCTCGATCTGCTGACCCGGAAGGTGCAGCGGGAGGGGCGCCAGATCGAGCTCCGCCCGCGCGAATTCGCGCTGCTCGAGTACCTGATGCGCAACGGCGGCCGCGTGGTCTCGAAGACGTCGATTCTGTCGCACGTTTGGGGCTACAGCTTCGATCCCAACACCAACGTCGTCGACGTCCTCGTCTCCCGGCTGCGCGACCGCGTCGACAAGCCGTTCGCCGACAAGATGCTGCACACCGTGCGCGGCGTCGGCTACGTGCTCCGGCCCGCGGCCGCCGGGCCGCCCGGTGCGTCCGCATGAGTACCCTGCGCCGCGCCCTCGGGCTGCGGCTGTCGATCTGGTACGCGGCGGTCTTCACCATCAGCATGATCGGGCTGGTGGCCATCACCTACGCGCTGCTTGCCTCGTCGCTGGCCCAGCGCGACCACGACATCATCCGCGCCACGCTGCGGGAGTACGGCTCGCGCTACGAGCTCGGCGGTCTCGGCGCGCTCCAGCGCGCCGTCGAGCTCGAGGAGCGGACCGGCGACCAGGAGCGCCTGTTCGTGCGGGTGTTCGGGCCGTTCGGCGGCGACGCCGTATTCGTGCGCGAGCCGCAGGCCTGGCGCAGCTACGACGTCGAGGAGCTCGAAGACCGCGCGAACACGAGCGGCGAGCAGCTCGGACACGATCGACGGGCGGTGCTCGAGGTGGCGTCGGCGGAGCTGCCCGACGGCACGATCCTGCAAGTCGGCAAGACCAACGAGATCCGGCTGGCCCTGCTCCGGCGCTTCGAGATCGTCGTCGGGCTCGTCTCGTTCGTGGCGCTGGCGGTCGGCGTCACCGGCGGACTGGTGCTCACCCGCTCGACGGTTCGCCCGATTTATCAGTTGATCGAGGTCGTGCGGACCATCATCCGCACGGGGCGCACGGACGATCGCGTGCCGGCCCGCGACGGCCAGGGGGACGCGGTCCACGAGCTGAGCACGCTGTTCAATACGATGCTCGACCGGATCAACGGGCTGATCGGCGCGATGGGCGAATCGCTCGACAACGTCGCCCACGACCTCCGCACGCCGATCGCGCGGCTGCGCGCCGTCGCCGGCCGCGGGCTGGAGTCGGGCGACCCCGAACAGCAGCGCGAGGCGCTGGCCGACTGCCTCGAAGAAGCCGAGCGGATCCTGTCGATGGTGAACACCCTGATGGACATCTCCGAGGCCGAGACCGGCGTACTGCGGCTGCGGCGCGAGGCGGTGCCGCTCCGCGATCTCCTCGCCGACGTCGTCGAGCTCTACGAAGACGTGGCCGAGACCCGGCACGTGCGCGTCTGGCTGGAGCCCGGCGCCGACGTCATCGTCGATGGCGCCCGCGATCGGCTGCGGCAGGTGTTCGCCAACCTGCTCGACAACGCCATCAAGTACACGCCCGACGGGGGCGAGGTGCGGCTGGCGGCGGACCGTGACGATGGGTGGGCGACGGTGACGGTCGCCGACACCGGCGTCGGCATTGCCGATACGCACCTGCCGCGCATCTGGGACCGGCTGTATCGAGCCGATCCGAGCCGTTCGGAACGCGGCCTCGGCCTCGGCCTCTCGCTCGTCAAGGCTTACGTCACGGCGCACGGCGGCACCGTCGACGCGGTCAGCACGCCCGGACGCGGATCGACGTTCACGGTGCGGCTGCCGATCGCGCCATAGGGTCCGACTTCCGGCTCGCCGCGGCCGGCGCTCCTGACCGGTGAACCCAGCGGCGGCGTCCCACGTCCAACTATCATCAGTGTGGATATAATCACCCTGTGACTAATCCCGACACCGACGCGCTGATGCCGCTGCCGCCGGCGACGTTCCAGATCCTGGTGGCGCTCGTCGACGGCGATCGGCACGGCTACGCGATCATGCAGGACATCGCCGGCCGGACCGATGGCGAGCTGACGCTCAGTCCGGGAACGCTCTACCGCTCGATCCAGCGGATGCTCGAGCAGGGGCTGATCGTCGAACTCGCGTCGCGGCCGGCCCGGCACGACGATGAGCGTCGCCGCTACTACCGGGTGACCCCGTTCGGGCGCGAAGTGGCACGAGCGGAGGCGCGGCGGCTCACGCAGATGCTCAGGCTGGCGCGCGCGAGCGGGCTCGCGCCCGGGAAGGCGTGATGCGTCTCTATCGCTGGCTCCTCCATCTCTACCCGGCGTCATTCCGCCACGAGTACGGCGGCGAGATGACGCTCGCCTATGCGGATCGGCGGCGCGAAGCCGACGGGCCCTGGGGGCGCGCCTGGCTCCTCGCCGCGGCGATTCCCGAAGTGCTCGGCAACGCCCTGGCGGTGCACGCCGACATCCTCCGCCAGGATCTGCGCTACTCCGCCCGCACGCTCGCCCGCGCACGCGGGTTCGCCTTCACCGCGATCGTGATCATCGCGCTTGGCATCGGCGCGACCACGGCCGCGTTCTCCGTCGCCGATTTCGTCCTGCTGCGGCCGCTGCCGTTCCCGGATGCCGATCGCCTCGTCATGATCTGGCAGCGGCAGCCGGGCTACGGGCGCATGGAACTGTCGCCGGCCAACTTCGACGACTGGCGGCGCGGCAGCCGCTCGCTCGATCGGTCCGGCGCCTACACGCCGGTGTCGGCCAACCTCGCCAGCACCGGTGAACCCTCGCGCGTATCCGGCGCCTGGGTGACGGCCGACCTGCTGCCGACGCTGGGCGTCCAGCCCGCGCTCGGCAGGGTGTTCCGCGCCGGCGAAGACGGCGAGGGCGCACCGCCGGTGCTCATCATTGGCGATTCGCTGTGGCGCGCTACCTTCGGCGGCGATCCGGCGGTCATCGGGCAGACCGCGAGGCTCGATGACGAGCCCTACACGATCATCGGCGTCATGCCGCCATCGTTCACGTTTCCGTCGGCCGAGGCGGAATTCTGGCGGCCGCTGCGCCTCAACCAGGGCGACTACCAGGATCGGTCCAACAATTTCCTCTATGGCGTCGGACGGCTGCACGCCGGCGCGACACTCGCGTCGGCGCAGAGCGAGCTCTCGGTGCGCGCCGGGGAGAGCCGCCGGCAGTTCCCCAAGGAGGACGCGGACACCGATGCGCTGGTGCGCGACTTCCGATCCGAGCTGTCTGACGATTCGCGCCTGACGGTCCTCGCGCTCAGCGGTGCCGCCCTGTGCGTCCTGCTGATCGTCTGCGCCAATCTCGCCAACCTGCTGATCGCACGCGCGCTCGGCCGCCGCCAGGAGCTCGCCGTGCGCACGGCGATTGGCGCCGGACGCGAACGGCTGATCCGCCAGCTCGTGACCGAGAGCGTCGTGCTGTCGGCCATCGGCGGCGCCATAGGCGTCGCCCTGGCGGCCGTCCTGGTCCCGCTGATCTGGCGGATGATTCCGATCGAGATGCCGACGCCGGCGGGGCCCGGCGTCGACGTGCGCGTCCTGGTGTTCGCCGCCGTCCTCACCATCGCAACGGCGGCGATCTTCGGGCTCGCGCCAACGCTGCGTGCCGGCTCCGATGCGGGCGTCCAGGATCTGCGGGAGGGAGCGCGGGCGATCGGCGGCCGCAGGCAGCGCCTGCGCGGCGTTCTGGTCGCCGCCGAAGTCGTCGGCACGGTCGTCCTGCTCGTCGTCACCGGCCTGCTCGTGCGCGCGCTGTGGACCCTGCAGGGACGCGATCCGGGCTTCCGTGCGGACGGCGTCCTCACCCTGCAGACCGATTTGCCGTCCGCGAAGTACGCGGGCACCGACAAACGCAGTACCTTTTACCTCCGTCTGCTCGATCAGATCCGCGCGCTGCCTGGCGTCACGAGCGCCGCCTATATCAGCGGCCTGCCGATGGTCTGGGGCGGCGGCATCTGGCCGGTCGGGATCAACGGCGCCGAGCTGGAGCGCCGCCAGAACAACACCGCCAGCTTGCGCTTCACCACCCCGGGCTTCTTCCAGACGATGAGCATTCCGGTCCGCGCGGGCCGCGACGTGAGCGACTCGGACACGATGAAGACGCAGATGGTGGCGGTCGTCAGCGAGTCCTTCGTCAAGCGCTACTGGCCCGGGCAGGACGCCATCGGCCACCACTTCAACTTCGCGACGAAAGATCGCACGATCGTCGGCGTCGTCGCCGACATCCGGGTGCGCGGGCTGGAGCGCAACAGCGAACCGCAGGTCTACCTGCCGAACCGCCAGGTGGACGACGGCTGGTTCTGGGGCTACACGCCGAAGGCACTCGTCGTGCGCGCCTCGACGCCCGTCGCCCAGCTCGCGCCGGCGATCTCCGGCATCATTCGCGCGGCCGATCCCGATCTGCCGATCTACGGCCTGCGGCCGATGACCGACGTGGTCGATCGCACGACGGCGTCGCGCCGGATCCAGATTCAGGTGTTGAGCGGGTTCGCGGCAGTCGCATTCCTGCTGGCGGCGATCGGCATTCACGGCGTGCTGTCGTTCGCGGTGTCGCAGCGGACCGCTGAAATCGGCATCCGCATGGCGCTCGGCGCGCAGAGGCGCGACATTTTCGCGCTGATCACGTCGCAGTCGGCCTTGCTGCTGGGAGCCGGGCTGGTGCCAGGCGTGGCGCTCGCCTACGCCGCCGGCCGCTCGGTGCAGTCGCTCCTCGCCGGCGTACCGCCGTTCGACACCGCGACCTTCGCCAGCGTTGTCGCACTGACGGTCGCGATGGCGGCCGCCGGCACGCTGCTCCCCGTCGTGCGCGCGCTGCGGATAGATCCGCTTCGCGCAATCCGGACCGAATAGCGCCGCCAGGCCATCGGCGAGCGGATCACTGCCAGGGATGGCGACAGCGGCCGATCAGCGCGAGGGATCGAAGGAATACGACACGCCGCGTTAGCATGGGTTATCCTGCCGGCAGTCGGCCACAGGATCAACTGGCGTGGATGGCGATGTGGTTCTGGCGACGGACAGGATGCGGTATTTGCGGAGCACAACACCATCGTGTTCCAGGAGCCGCCGAAGCTCCTCCGGGCGGGTGAGCCAAAAATCTACCGATAGGCACGACCGTGCCGATGGGTGAGCACGCTCCCAAGGGATACACGCGTGGCACTCATCGTCAGATCCCGCCGCGGGAGACGCTCGCCCGTGTTGGCCCCTTCCTGCCGAAGATGGGGATCACTCGCGTGGCGAACATCACGGGCCTGGATACGATCGGCATTCCCGTCGCCCTGGCCTGCCGGCCGAATTCGCGCTCGCTTGCCGTGTCGCAGGGCAAAGGGCTGGATCTCGATGCCGCGAAAGCGTCCGCCGTTATGGAAACGGCGGAAAGCTACCACGCAGAGAACATCATCCTGCCGCTGAGGCTCGCCACGTTTCATGACCTTCGCGCCGATCAGCCCGTGATCGATGTCGATCGGATTGCGCGACCTTCAGGCAGCGCATTCCGTGCCGATCTTCCACTCCTCTGGGTCGAAGGCGAAGACTGGATACACGGTGAGAAGATGTGGGTGCCGTTCCAGTTGGTTCACACGATGTACACGGCCAGCATGCGATTCGATCTGTCCTGCTTCACGTGCTCGAGCAACGGTCTGGCAGCGGGCAACAACCTCCTGGAGGCTGCATCTCACGCCATGTGCGAGGTGATCGAACGCGATGCCGACGCCCGGTTTTCCCGCTTGAGGGCAACCGAACAGGAGGCCCGTTGTCTCGACTTGAAGACGGTGGACGATCCCGATTGCCAGGACGTGCTGGCGCGCTACGTGCGGGCGGGCGTCGCCGTCGCCGTCTGGGACACGACGAGCGACCTGGGCGTGGCGGCGTTCCGGTGCCTGATTGTCGATCGCGCCGACGATCCGCTCCGGCCTGTTTCGCCGAGCATGGGGACCGGCTGCCATCCCGTGCGTCACATCGCGCTCCTCCGTGCGCTGACAGAGGCCGCGCAATCCCGCCTCACCGTCATTTCCGGCGCACGCGACGATGCATCTCGTCACGAGTACATCGTCGCGACGGAGGCGGCCTATCGGGACACCATGCGGCGGCGGGCTCTGGTCGAAGGCGTTCGGGACTTTTCCCGGACACCGACCTTCGAGGCGGAGACCTTTGAAGAAGACGTGGCCCAGGAGCTCAGGCAACTTCGACGAGCCGGTCACGATCGCATGGTTCTGATCGACCTGACGCTTCCCGAGATTGGCTTGACCGTCGTTCGGGCGGTCGTCCCCGGCATGGAGCTCGAGTCCGACGTCGCCGGACGCCGTAGGTCCTCCGACACGGCGACATGACCGTCATCCTGTTTACGGGCCCGACGCTCTCTCCGGATGAAACCGGGCAGCGCCTGGAGGCCGTCTGCCTTCCGCCGGCATCGCAAGGCGACGTCTACCGCGCGTCTCTCCGGCGCCCGTTTGCGATCGGCCTCATCGATGGCTATTTCGAGCGCGTCCCCGCGGTCTGGCACAAAGAGATTCTGTGGGCGATGAGCGAGGGCATCCACGTCTTCGGCAGCGCCAGCATGGGAGCGCTTCGCGCCGCCGAACTGGCGCCATTCGGCATGATCGGCGTGGGCGCGATCTTTGAAGCGTTCCGCGATGGCGTCCTCGAAGACGACGACGAGGTCGCCGTGGCGCACCCGGGGGCCGAGCACGAGTATCGTGCTGGCTCCGAAGCGATGGTGAACATCCGTGCGACATTGGCCAGGGCGCACACCGACGGTGTACTCAACGCTGGCGCCCAGGCCACCCTCGAACGGATCGCCAAGCAGTTGTTCTATCCGGAGCGTTCCTACGATCGCATTCTGGAACTGGCCGCGTCCATGGGCGTGCCCGCAGAGGAGCTCGGAGCCTTTCATCGTTGGCTTCCCGGTGGTGCTGTCGATCAAAAGCGGGTGGACGCGCTTGCCATGCTTCAGGCCATCGCCGATTTGATGCGTGAGGATCCCGGCCCCAAACGTGTTTCCTGGAGCTTCGAGCACACGGTCTTCTGGGACGAGGCGCAGAACGCGGCCGCCGAGCTGCCGTTGGCGCCGGCGGACGGCAGCGACGGGATGGTGCTTGCCGAACTGCGCAGAGATCCGGAAGCCGCCGCGCGGACCGACGCGGCGGCGCTGGGCTGGTGGCTTGCGGCGGAACGGGCCCGGCGCGATGGCGGGACGATCGAATCGGCGGCGCTCCTCGACGAGGCACGGACGTTTTGCGAGTCGCGCGCGCTCGCCGATTCGATGGACCTCGGCCGATGGCTCGCGCGCAACCATTGCAGCCGTCAGAATCTCGAACACCTCCTCGCGGCCCACGTGCGCGTCGCTCAAGCGCGCGCCGCCTCGCCAAGTGCGCTCGAAGCGTCGCTGCTCGATTGTCTGCGGTGGACCGGCGAGTACGCCGTCCTCCTGGAGCGCGCGCGCTGGTCTAAGGCACGGTGAGCGTCGCGCCTCCCGATGCGTCGAGCCCCGACATGAGATCGGCAAACCCCAGGGTCACGATCAGGCAGTTCCTGCCTGCGATCGGTTTGTCGCTCAGGATCAGCATCTGCACACCTGCTTGAGGGGCGCCAGACGGCGTTTTTATATAGTCCCAGCTCACCCGGCCCGGAGTAAAGAGCTTCGCTTCTTTGAGCGGATCCACCGCACGGCTCACGGCAGACTTGGACAGAATCACGAGCGCCGTCCGACCGAAAATTGGATCGCTCGTCGGGGGACGGACGGTGTATTCGCCGGAGATCGGCAACCCGGTTCCCTGGCTCATGCGTACCACGCACTGAATGGGCTTCCCGCCAAGGTTGCCGGTGATGATGTTATTCGAGAACTTCAGTTGCATGGTCCCTCCTGAGCGATTGGAGTGTGCAATGACCCGCCCGAACGATCTGCGTGTCGCGTCGAGAACCTATCGCCGCTTCCGCGCCGCGGTCTGACGTTCGGCTGTCCACCGGATCGACAAATAGTCTATCGCTTGCTGCTGCTTATCCAGGAGCAGGTGCCGGAACATTCCGTCCGAATCATGGGCCAGTCCGCGCGCGACTGCTTCCAGACTGCGTGAGGGATCGCCGTGGGCAAGCCACGACCCGGCCAACCGCAGATTCGTCTCGACGTCTCGAGGGTGAATGCGACACCCCTGGAGGTAACACTCGTGCGCCTCGCGGTCGCGCCTGAGACCGGCGAGGGCGTCGCCGAGCCCGTTCCACAGAGAAGCCGCGTACCACGGATTGAGCGCCACGGCCGTTCGCGCGAGTTCGAGTGCCGTCGCGTGATCGCCCAACTGGATGGCGACCTTGCTCGCTTCACCCACCACCCGCCAGTCGTAGGGACTTCGCTCGAGTGCGGCCTTGTAACTCAAGAGTGCCTCTGCCGGCCATCCGGCCTCAGCCTGCCGGCGCCCCTCGATGATCAGGGCCGCGATGTCGTCACGAGTCGTCGCGGCGAACCTGGCTTCAAATACCTCACGCGTGCCAGGCAGGGCGCCGCGGAGCATCAGCCGGGGATGGGTCTGGAGCCGATCGTCTCCGGCGGGCTTCAACGACTCGAACCCGGCAGAGTGAACGTGCCGGTCGAGCGCAGCGAAATTGACGCCAACGGCTATCGTCGATCCGTATCGCTGGACCGCGGGTGATGCACGCCCTGCTCCGAACGGTCCTGCATCGTAGTCGTGAACCAGGATGAACCCGTCTCGTTCGAGGCGGGGAAGCAGCGACTGAATGCACTGCAGGGCAGCCATGTTGTGCAGCCAGGTACCGGACCGACTCTCGGCCGACCGCGCGTCCAACCCGCTCACATCATCTGGGCTGGCGGGGAGGAAGCATTCCTCGGTCTCGACCAGAGGAAGAAGCGACAGAAGTTGACCGACCCGCTCTGGTTCTGTCGAGTCAGCCAACGCACGGATCTCGTCGAAGGTTCGTGCGGTGTACTTGCGCAGCAGATCGACATCGCTGGTGATCCAAGTACGCACATACAGCTGCTCCCAGCGGCCTTCACAGTGCCGGACGACCGTCGATGGGAGCACGCCCAGGAGATAGTTGGCGATCACGGCGCGCACGGGTTCGGCGAAGAGCGCGTGCGCGGTGCTCGAGTCAGCGACTCGAATCTCCACGTGGGAGGCGTGCGGCCCGAAGACGTCGCGCTCGCGCCACTGCGCCACCGCTGCTGGAGACTGATCGGTGATCCAATACGTGAGCCGGTCGTAGTAGTCGCGCGATTCGTTCTGGCAGCGGCGCTTGCATTCGTCCAGAAAGTACCGGGCAAACAGGCCAGTGCCCCCCCCAAGCTCCAGGACGCGTATCGGATCCGTTGATGGCGCTTCGGCGCAGTTCGCGCAGAGGACGGCGGCCGCATCCGCCGACAACGTGCCGCTGTTGTTGACGAGATACGGCACGTCGCCTTCGATGAACGGGAAGCTGCCCTCATGCTTCCAGTGCAGGTCTGCCAGCTGGCACTCGAGGCTGTTCGCCAGGGTGCGGAAGCTTTGCACCAGCTCACGTCCGAAACGAGCCCGACCGATGGACTGGGCGGCCGGCAGTGGCTCGCCCTGCAGTCCGATGCGGTCGAGCATCTCGGAGAGCGGCAGCGGGACGCGGCCGGAGTCCGCAGACATCGGCGACATCATATCCTGGGCCTGTCCGTCTCGAATTCGGTCGCACAGCACATTGATCGCACCCTGGCGTTGGTCGCGAAGGACATGACGAAAGCCGGTGCGCAGAGGCGTATCGGTTCCGATGATGTCAACCCACGCGCGCAGGTCGCCCCTGGAAGCGTGAGCCGGCCGCTACAGCAACTGCTGCAGGCGCGCGTAGCCGGCCCGGCTCACCGGCAGGCGCTTGCCGTCGCGCAGAATCGCCATCCGGCTGTCCTTGGCGTACAGCTCCACCCGGGCGATCCGATCGACATTCAGCACGAACGACCGGTGCACGCGCACGAACCGCGCGGGATCGAGCGACGCCTCGACCGCCGCGAGCGTCTGATCCTTCAGGTGCTGCTTTCCTGACGACGAATACGCCACGTAGTCGTCCTGTGCCTCGACGTAGTCGATCTGATCGACCGGCAGGACGTGCACGTCGGCGCCGTCGCGGATCAGGACCCGCTCGGCGTAGCCGGCGCGCGGCCGCGCCTCGCGCACGATGGCCTCCACGTCGGCCGGCGTGCGCGCGCGCAGCCGTTCGCGCGCCCGCCCGATCGCCTCCTGGAAGCGCTCGGCGCTGAACGGCTTCAGCAGGTAGTCGATCGCGTGCACCTCGAAGGCGCGCAGCGCGTACTGATCGTAGGCGGTGATGAACACGACCGGCTGATCACGCCCGAGCAGCTCGAGCACTTCGAAGCCGTCGAGCTTCGGCATCTGCACGTCGAGCAGCACCAGGTCGGGCTGCAGCTCGGCGACCGCCTTCACCGCCTCGAAGCCGTTGGCGCACTCGGCCGCCACCTCGAGCCGCGCATCGGCGGCGGCGTACTCGCGCACCAGCGCGCGCGCCAGCGGCTCGTCGTCGACGATGACGATGCGAAGCGTGTCCATCAGAGAGGCAACTCCAGCCGGACGACGAAGCGGCCGTCGCGCTCGCCCTCCTGCAGCGACGCGTCGCTGCCATACACACTGTGCAGCCGTTCGCGCACGTTGCGCAACCCCAGTCCCGTCCCGCGGCCGGCCGGCCGACCCGGGTCGCACGGGTTCTCCACCGTGATCACCAGCGTCGATGGACGCAGCTCGGTCGAGATGCGCACCTCGCCGCCCTCGAGGAGGTGCGCGATGCCGTGCGTGACCGCGTTCTCGACGAGCGGCTGCAGCACCAGCGGCGGCACCGTCTGCGCGTCGGCGCGCGGGTCGGCGGCCGTCTCCACCTGCAGCCGCGCCCCGAAGCGGACCTGCTCGATTGCCAGAAAGCGCTGCGCCAGCGCCAGCTCGCTCGACAGCGGAATCCGGAGGCGCGCCCCGAGCGCCAGTGTCTCGCGCAGGAAATCGGCGAGCAGCAGACACATCCGCCGCGCCGCCGCCGGATCGGCGGTGGTCAGGGCGCTGATCGACTGCAGGCTGTTGAACAGGAAGTGCGGATCGATCTGCGCCCGCAGCGCGCGGAGCTCCGCCTCGCGCGCCAGTACCTGCAGCTCGAAGCCACGCCGCTCGGCCTCGCGCGACACCTCGAAGGCGGCGGCCAGATAGCTCACCGCCATCGCCAGCAGATAAAGCAGGAAGCCGAAGCCGAAGAAGGTCGGCGCGCCGGCGCGGAAGCGGCCGGAGAGGTCGGCGCGGACCAGCAACGACGCGATCATCCCCATCCAGCCGCGCGCCAGCAGCAGCCACACCGCGCTCGACACGAACGAGGCCGTCACCGCGGTCACCGCGACTCGCAGCGGGCCGACCCGATCGACCGGCGATCCCCCGGTTACGTACCAGGCCGACAGGCACAGGAATCCGTAGGCGGCCGACAGCGGCACCGCGACGGTGAGCGCGTCGCGCCAGTCGAACACGCCCTGCAGCGCGAGCAGCGCCGCGAGCAGGCCGCCGAGCGGGATCCAAATGGCGAGATAGACCGCCAGGCGCCACGGCCGCCCGAGGATCGGGTGCATGCTACCGGGCCGCTGGCCTCAACCGTCCGAATGACGAACGACGCATGACCAATGACGGCATCACCGGCGGTCAGGCGTCCAGCCGACGCGGATTCTTGACGCTGCAGCCGCCCATCACCAGCAGGCCGCGGATGACCAGCCGCTTGTCGGCCGTCTGTGGGGCGTGCGTCTTGTCCTCGATGCCGCCCATGATCGGCACCACCCGCGACACCACCGTCCAGTCGTCCGGCACCTTGATGTCGATGCCGCCCCAGAACGCGAACACGTCGATCACCGCCTCGCTGCCAGGCTCGATCGACGCCTGGCGCAGATCGATCTCGCACCCGCCCATCACCGCGGTGAGATCGGCGCCTCGGAACTGCTGGGCGTTACTGCGGCGGATCGCGCCGCCCATGATCGCCAGCGCGCTGAAATCGGTGTCGTTGTCGGGACCGCGCGTCCGCGTACGCCCGCCAAAGCCGCGCCACACCATGTACCCGCCCAGAAACACCAGGAACAGCGGCATGATCTCGCGGGCGTCGATGCGGAAATAGACGATGCGCTCGATCAGCATCCATGCGCTGATCGACACGAAGATGAGCCCGCCGACCCAGCCGTGGCCGCTGCGCGACGCCTGATACAGCTTCAGCAGGCCGATCGCCAGGAGCCCCGCCGGCCAGTACTGGAGGTAGTCGCGCGCGTCGATGATTTCGAGGTTGTCGAGCGTGAAGAGCACGCCCACCGCGATCACCAGCAGGCCGAACAGCGCCTGCACGGTGACGCGCGGACGCGGTGACGCGGACGGAGCGCCGGAAGCGTCGAGCGTCATCGAATCCCCTTCCCCAGCATGATGACGCCGCCGAGGATCACGATCAGCGGCCACGAATTCTGGAAGTCGAGACCCCAGACATGGGTCTGCGAGAGGAGCATCCACACCCCGAGCCCCATCTGCCAGAGGCCCGGGATCGAGCCGCCGGGGCGCCGGGGCTGCCCCAGGCCGTCGGCAGGCCGCGCGCGGTAGCCGCCGACGATCCCGCTCTTCTCGACCATGATCATCGCGCCCATCGTGATCAGCACGAGCGGCGCGATCAACTGCCCCAGCGATGCCGCGATCACGCCCGTGCGGTCGAGGAGCAGCGTCGTACCGACGACCAGCAGGATGCCGCCGCCAAGGATGGCGCCAGGTCGGAGTCCGCCGCTGGGATGTTCGAATCCGCTCTCCATCATCGGTCCCTCAGACGAATCGCAATAGCGCCTGCACCCAGCCGGCGAACTCGTGCACGACCGCCGCCGCCAGTGTCCCGTACTCGTGCTGGCCGACCGCGGCCGCGACCGTCTCGGGCTGCGTCAGTACGAGTGCCATCAGCGCCGCGGCCGCCGCCAGGGCGGCCAGCGCCAGCATCGCGTTCACCTGGAGGGCGGTCCTGCTGATCAGTGCGGCCATGTGCGCGTTCCTTTCATGTCTAGATTACGGACGCGCGAGGGCCCTCAGCGGCGGTTTCCGGCGAATGCCGGCTGTCTGGCGGTGAACGGAGCCGGCCTGGAAGGTTGCCGTGACGACGGCGGAGGCGAACGAAAAAGACAAAGGCGGCAGCTAACCCGAGGGCGTGCGCGGCTGCGCGGGCTCACCCGGCCGACTTACTTCTCCTCGGCGGCGGCTCGGCGGGCCCTTTCGAGCGCCGCCAGCGCATCCAGCACTTCTTTCCGCGCCGCCTCCCGTTCCGCTTCACCCTTGGCGTCGTTGAAGTGCCTGATCGCCGCCTTGAGGGCCCACTGCTCCACCAGCGTGAGCGCCGCTTGGGCGGCCAGGTACTTACCGGTGAACGCCCCATAGGGCTGCAGCACCTGCGGCGTCACCATGCTCATGAAATCCTGGTGCGTCATGCCGCCGTACGGCGTCGCTCCCACCCAGAACTTCTCGCCAAGCACGTCTTCGATTGTCGGCTTGCGCCCGAAGATTTCCAGCCGGAAGACGGGATGCTCTTCCTTGAGCGCGATTGGCGGCGGCCCGGCGAGCGCCCGCTGGATCCGATCGAGCGAGACTGGCAGGCTGTCGGCCGCGGTCGGCGAGGCTGTCTGGGCGGTCGGGGCGGTCGGGGTCACCACAGACGACTGGCCTGGCGGAAGCGGAGTTCCAGCCTGCCGCGATCCGAGCAGCATCACGCACGCAAGCCAGATCACGAGCATCTCGAAGTAAGACGACGCACAGTCACATTCGGCTGACACTGCCCTGCCGTGGGACGGCAGGCGTTCGCGAGCGGACAGCGCGCGCCGTCCCTTTCGCTCTATCGTATGCGTCAAACATCTTGTTTACAAGCAGTTAGCGGATCCAATCGGCATGGTACGCGGTTCGCTCGTTGCGCATCAATAATGATGAGGGACTCATGATGGGTGGATTCTGGCAGGACGTCCGCTATGCCGGACGGATGATGCTGAAGACGCGTGGGCTGAGCGCCGTCGCGGTGGCGACGCTCGCGCTCGGCATCGGCGCCAACACGGCGATCTTCTCGGTCGTCAACGGCATTCTCCTGCGTCCGCTCCCGTACCGCGAGCCCGATCGCCTCGTGATGGTCTGGCAGGACCTGCGCGCCCGTGGCGGTCCCGCGACCGAATGGTCGGGTCCGTCGCAGCAGGTCGACTGGAAGGCCGACACCGACGTGTTCGAGAACCTCGCCAGCGTACAAGGCTGGACGGCGAGCCTCGGCGGCGGCGAGATGCCCGAGTCGCTGCAGGGTGAGCAGACGACCTACGAATACTTCGATGTGCTCGGCGTCCGTCCAGCCCTAGGCCGCGTCTTCCGCGACACCGACGACGTACGCGGCGCACCGCGCGTCGTGGTCCTGAGTCACGGGCTGTGGCGGCGGCGCTTCGGCAGCGATCCCGCCGTCGTCGGCCGGTCCGTGCCGATCAACGGCGAGAGCCACGAAATCATCGGGGTCATGCCGGACGGCTTCCGGCCGGTGCTGGCGACCGGCGCGGCGATGTGGCGGCCGATGCAGATGAACCGCGTCAACCCGGCGCGCAATGCCGCGGTCTATCACACGGTCGGGCGGATACGGACTGGTCTCCCGATCGACCAGGCGCAAGCAGGACTGGCAGCGCTGGCGGGCGCACTCGAGCGAGCGCATCCCGACACCGACGCGAAGAGGGCCATCAACGCCGTGCCTCTGCTCGCGCAACAGACGCTGGCCATGCGCACGCCGCTATGGCTGCTGCAGGCTGCGGTCGGCTTCGTCCTGCTCATCGCCTGCGTCAACATCGCCAACCTGCAGCTGTCGCGCGCCTCTGGACGCACGCGCGAGATCGCCGTGCGCCGCGCCCTCGGCGCCGACCGGGCGCGCATCGTCCGGCAGCTGCTGACCGAAAGCCTGGCGCTCTCCGGATGCGGCTGCGCGCTCGGCGTCCTGGTGGGCGACTGGGGACTCTCGATTCTCAGGCGCGTCGCGCCCGAAGGCACGCCCCGCATCGACGAAGTCTCGATCGACGGGCGGGTGCTGCTGTTCGCGCTGGCGCTGGCGCTGCTCACCGCGGTTCTATTCGGCCTGGTGCCGGCAGCACACGCCGCGCGGGAGCGCGTCGCCCCGACCCTCCGGCTTGGCGGGCGCGGCCAGCTGGGAGACGGCGGCCAGCGGATCCGACGCGGCCTCGTCGTCGCGGAACTGACGCTTGCACTCGTGCTGCTGGCTGGCGGAGGGCTGCTCGTGCGGACGTTCGTCGCGCTGCAACGCGCCGACCTCGGCTTCACGCCGGATCGCATCCTGACCGGGTTCATCCTGCCGCCGCAGACGCTGTACAAGACCGATGCGGCGCGGCGTGCCTTCTACGATGCGGTCATCGCCAGGACGGCGGCGCTGCCGGGCGTCCAGATCGCGGCCCTCTCCTCGGTCCTGCCGCTGAGCGGCGACAGCGACGAGGATTTTCTCATCGAGGGCCGGCCGGAACCGACGCGGGGCGAGGCGTTGACCACGTGGTATCGCGTCGTCAGCGCCACCTACTTCGCCGCGATGCAGATCCCGTTGCAGCACGGCCGACTCTTCGTCGACCGCGAGGCAGCGCCCGTCGTCGTCATCAGTGAGACGATGGCGAAGCGCCACTGGCCTGGCCGCGATCCGGTCGGCACGCGGATTCGCTTCGGCGACGTCTGGGCGACGATCGTGGGCGTGGTCGACGACGTCAAGGTGCGCGGCCCGCGCGAGCCAGGGCAGGTCGAAACCTACATTCCCTACTGGCTCAATCCCGAGGCCGGCATCAATGTGGTGCTGAAGACCGCCGGCGATCCGCGCGCCCTCGCCGAGCCCCTGCGGCGGGCGGTGAAGGAGGTCGATCCCGGCATCGCCGTGGCCAGCCTGGCGACGATGGACGAGACGATCGCCGACTCGGTGGGCAGCAGCCGGTTCGTGGCGACGCTCGCGGCGGTCTTCGGAGTCCTCGCGCTGCTGCTGGCCGCGGTCGGGATTTACGGCGTGATGTCGTATGCCGTGTCGCAGCGGACCCAGGAGATCGGCGTGCGGCTGGCGCTCGGCGCGCAGGAGCGGCAGATCTTCGCTCTCGTCGTCGGCGAGAGCATGAAACTGGCCGGCGCCGGGCTGACGCTGGGTCTGGCGGGCGCGGTGGTCGCCGGACGCGCCATGCGCGGGATGCTGTTCGGCGTCGGCGCGACCGATGCGCGCACGCTGGCGGCGACCGCCGCGGTGCTGGCCGCCGTGACACTGGCGGCCGCCTATGTGCCGGCGCGGCGGGCCATGGGCATTGAGCCCCAAACGGCGCTCCGCGCCGACTGATGGGGGAATAGGGGAATAGGGGGAATTTGGAAATGTGGGAGTGTGAAAATGTGGAAATGTGGAATTTGGTAATCTGAGGGGACTCTAGGTCCGTCTAACGATAACCATATGGCCTTTTTCAGCCGAAGCTCGCAGCCTGCGGCGGCGCCGCCGCCGGTCGACACTGAAGGATTCGCGCCGAACGCGCTCGTCGGGATGCGCAACATCGAGAAGTCGTACGCCCACGGCACCAGCCGCAGCTACGTGCTCCGGCGCATCAGCGCCGACATCAAAGAGGGGGAGTTCGTCTCGATCATGGGGCCCTCCGGCGCCGGCAAGTCGACGCTGCTCCACATCATCGGCATGCACGACAGCGCGTGGACGGGTGAGTACTACTTTCTGGACCAGCCGGTCCACCGGCTTGGCGCCAAGGAACGCGCCAAGCTGCACAAGCAGTACATCGGCTTCGTCTTCCAGAGCTACCATCTGCTCGACCACCTGACGGTCTACGAGAACCTCGACATCCCGCTCTCCTACCGCGACATCAAGAAGGCGGAGCGCGAGAGCATGGTGTGCGACATCCTCGACAAGTTCGCGATCGTCGGGAAGAAGGACCTCTACCCCAACCAGCTCTCCGGCGGCCAGCAGCAGCTGGTGGCCGTCGCCCGCGCCGTCATCTCGAATCCGAAGGTCATCCTCGCCGACGAGCCGACCGGGAACCTGCACTCGAGCCAGGGCAAGGAGATCATGGAACTCTTCAAGAAGCTCAACGAGGGCGGGACCACGATCGTGCAGGTGACGCACTCGGAGGCGAACGCCACCTACGGGTCGCGCGTGATTCACCTGCGCGACGGCTGGATCGTCGAGGAATAGAGGCCGGAAGGGGCGACAACCTTTCAGGCGGTGTTCCCATCTAACCGCTGGAGCACTGCATGGACGACTTCCGTTTCGCGCTGCGTCAGCTGCGCAAGAGCTCAGGATTCACGCTCACCGCCATCGGCACGCTCGCGCTCGGCTTCGCGGCGAGCCTCGCCATTTTCGCGTTCGTCGACGCCGCGTTCCTGCAGCCGCTGCCCTTCCGCGATTCCGTGCGTCTGACCGGTGTCTACGAGACCGTGCCGCTGTTCCCGCGGTCGAACCTGTCCTACATGGACTACCAGGACTGGAAGCGGCTGAACACGGTCTTTTCGTCGCTCGCCGCCTACCAGGGCAGCGGCGCGACGCTGACCACCGCCGCGGGCGCCGAACGTGTCCCGGCGGCTCGGGTCAGCGCCGACCTTTTCCGCACGCTCGGCGTCGCGCCAGCGGTCGGCCGCGACTTCCGCGACGGCGAGGATCGCCCCGGCGCGGCCGGCACAGTGCTGCTCTCGTATGGCGTGTGGCAATCGCGTTTCGGCGGACGCGACAGCGTGCTCGGCACGAGCGTCACTCTCAACGGCAATCCGTTCGTCGTGATCGGCGTGCTGCCGCGCGAATTCAGCTTCTCGCCCGCCGGACCGGCCGACTTCTGGCTGCCGCTGCAGCCTGCGGCGGCCGGCTGCGACGCGCGCCGCAGTTGCCATAACCTCTACGGCGTAGCGCGTCTTGCGGACGGCGTGACGCTGCCGGCCGCGGCGGCGAACGTCAAGGCGGTCGCCGCAGCGCTCGAGCAACAGTATCCGGATTCGAATCGCGGCCAGGGCAGCGCGGTCGTCGAACTGACCGAGGTGATTATCGGTCCGGTGCGGCCGATCCTCGGGGCGCTCGCCGGGGGCGCGGCGCTCCTGCTGATCATTGCCGCCGTGAACGTCGCGGGACTGCTCATCGTGCGCGCCGACGGCCGCCGCCGGGAAATCGCGGTCCGATCGGCGCTCGGCGCGTCGCGCGCGCGGATCGTCCGCCAGCTCGTCGTCGAGGGTACCGTCCTCGTCGCCGCTAGTGCGGCCGCTGGTCTCGCGGCGGCCGACGCGGGTATCCGGTTGCTGCTCTCGCTCGTCCCGCCGGACATGCTGGGGCGGATGCCGTTCCTGCGCACGGCGGGATTGACCGGCCACACCTGGATCGCGGCGAGCGCGATCGCCGCCGGGGCGATCGCCCTCTTCGCGGCGACTCCCCTCCTCCGTCTGTCGCCCGGCCGCGCATCGGCGGCGGCGCTCGGCGAAGCCAGTCGCGGCTCGGCCGGCCGGACCTGGAGCCGCGCCGGTCGCACGATGGTGATCGTGGAGCTGGCGCTCGCGACGGTGCTGCTCACCGGCGGCGTGCTGCTGACGCGCAGCCTCCTCGGCCTGCTTCGCGTCGACCTCGGCATGGACACGTCGCATGTCGCGATGCTCGAGGTTTACATGCCGCGCCGCTACAACAGCGACGCGCAACTGATCGCGGCGCACCAGCGCGTGATCGAGCGCGTACAGGCGCTGCCCGGCGTCGAAGCCGTCGGTACGACCAGCGTGCGGCCCCTGCAGGGGGGGAACACCAACTGGATCCGCATCGACGGGCGCCCGTATCACGGCGAGCACAACGAAGTGAACGCGCGCGAAGTCGACCCCGGTTACTTCCCGACCATACGGGCGCAGCTGGCACGCGGCCGCGGCTTCTCCGCGCACGATACCGCCGACGCGCCGCGTGTCACCATCGTCAATCAGGCATTCGTGCGAACGTATTTCCCGGGCGGTGCGGATCCGATCGGCCAGAAGCTGTTCTACGCGCCGACCACGACGACGCCGCCGCTCGAGATCGTCGGCGTGATCGACGACATCAAGGAGAATCCGCTCGACGCGGTCACGCCGCCGACGATGTATACGGCCTACGCGCAGGATGTCGACAGCGCGTTCTGGCTGTTCGTGCGATCCGCCCAGCCGGAAGACGCGATGGTGACGGAGCTCACGGCCGCGGTTCACGCGCTCGATCCCGATCTCGCCACGTCGGGTGGCGGCCAGCTGTCGCACCTCGTGGACGGGTCCGTTCCCGCCTACATGCGGCGCTCGGGCGCATGGCTGGTCGGGAGTTTCGCGGCGTGTGCCTGGCTGCTGGGCGTGGTCGGGCTCTACGGCGTGGTGGCCTACTCGGTCGGCCGACGTACGCGCGAGATCGGCGTCCGCATGGCGCTCGGCGCACAGCGCCACTCCGTGGCGGGGATGATCGTTCGGGATGCCGGACGCGTCATCGCCGTCGGCCTGGTGGCCGGCACGATCGGCGCGGCAGGGGCCGCCAGGCTGGCGCAGACGCTGCTCTTCGGCGTCAGGGCCTGGGATCCCGCAACGTTGTCGGGCGTAGCGCTGGTGCTCGGCACGTCGGCGCTGCTCGCGAGCTACGTCCCGGCGCGCCGGGCCGCGTCAGTCAATCCGATCGAGGCCCTGCGCGTGGAATAGAAGATAGAAATACACGGTGGAAAGGCCGGCCGGTCCGGCCTTTCGTCGGTCGTAAGCGGCTATTCGTCGTTTGACCTGAGTTGCCGCCGGTCCGCGCTACCAGCGCGGCTCCCGCTTGCCGCCACCGCCACCGCCGCCGTAGTCGCCGCCACCGCCCCGATAGGCACCACCGCCGCCGCGACCGCCGCCGGGGCCGCGTCCGCCGCCGCCACCGAACCCACCGCCGCCTTCAGGCTTGGGCCGGGCTTCATTGACGACGAGAGCCCGCCCGTCCATCTGGTACTCGTGAAACTGGCTGATCGACTTCTCCGCGTCCTCGTCAGTGGCCATCTCGACGAACGCGAACCCGCGCGCGCGCCCGGTAGCCATGTCGCGCATGACGCGGACGTTGTCGACCTTGCCGGCGCGTCCGAAGAGCTCCGTAAGCTGATCCTCGGTCGCGGAATAGGGGAGGTTGCCGACGTAGAGTCTCCTGCCCATGCTGTCACCCTGCTCCTGCTGTGCGCGCGGTCTTCTGATCATGGCAGTACACGCCGCCGCGCTGCGGCGAGTCGCCTCAGTCGGTCCGTAGCAGGATACGTGCCGAGCGCGGTACAGTGAGGGCATGCGCCTGCCAGCTCTGCTGCTCGTTCCGCTGCTGCTCGTCGGCTGTGCCAGAGACCAGGCGCGACTCTATCCGCTGAAGGGACAGATCCTGGCCATCCGGCCGTCTCCGTCGTTCCCCGGACGGATCGAGCTGACAGTTCGTCACGACGACATCCCTGGGTTCATGCCGGCCATGACCATGGGGTACTTTCTCAAGGAAGACACCAAGGCCGACGTCGTCGCCGGAGATCTGTTCACGGCGACGCTGGTCGTGAACGGCGGCGGCCTCTATGTGCAGGACGTCCACAAGACGGGACATGCGGACCTCCTGAGCGAGGCGCATCCTATCCGCATCATGGACGTGATGGCGCCGGGGGACACGGTGCCGGACGACCTGCTCGTCGACCAGACGGGAGTGGCGCGGCGCCTGTCGGACTGGCGCGGACGCGTTCTCGCCGTCGCGTTCGTGTACACGCGATGTCCGGTACCGGACTTCTGTCCGCTGATGGATCGCCACTTCGGCGAGCTGCAGCGTGCCGTGCTCGCCGACGCCGCTCTGCGCGATCGCGTCCACCTCGTGTCGGTGACCTTCGACCCGGTCCACGACACACCGTCGGCCATCACGGCGCACGCGGCGGAGCGCGGCGCGGATCCGCGCATCTGGAGCTATCTGACCGGAACACCGGCGACCATCGAACATCTCACGTCCCGCTTCGGCGTCTCGGCGATCGAGGAGCACGACGCACCGGCGTCGATCACGCACAACCTGCGAACCGCGATCGTCGATCCGAAAGGGCGGCTGGTGACGATCTACAACGGCAACGAGTGGACCGTCGAGGGTCTCCTGCATGACATCCGCGCGCAGGTTCGTTGAGGCGCCGCCGCTGGCCGCGTTCACGGCCGTCGAGCGGCGGATCATCCGACGCTGCCGGACGCCCGAGGCCGTGCAGGCGTTTCTCAACCGGCTCCCGTACAACAACGAGCCGCCGCCCGGCGGCGCCACGCTCCGCAGCTTCCGCGGTGTGGTCGGCCACGGCAGTGCCCACTGTCTCGAGGCGGCGCTCTCGGCCGCGGTGATCCTCGAGCAGCACGGCTATCCACCGCTCGTCATGAGCTTCGAGTCGATCGACGAACTCGATCACGTCCTCTTCGTGTATCGCGGCCGCGGCCGCTGGGGATCGATCGGCCGCTCGCGGGATCCGGGGCTGCACGGACGTCGCCCGGTCTTTGCCACGCCGCGCGCCCTTGCGTTGAGCTACGTCGATCCGTACGTCGACTACAGCGGCCGGATCACCGGCTATACCGTCGTCGATCTGCGCGAGCTGCTGCCCGACTACGACTGGCGGCTCTCGGACAAATTCGTGTGGAAGGCCGAGCGCGTGCTGCTCGATGCGCCGCACCGCGCCATCGCGTCATCCGACGCGCGATACCAGGCGCTGCGGCGCCGCTACGCAAAGTTCCGCCATGAGAACGCGGATCGGAAGCCGCTCTACTACCGGCGTCGTGATCGCTGGACGCCAATTCCCAGGGGAAACTGGTGAAGATGTGGAAATGTGAAAGTGTGGAAATGTGGAAATGTACATCTCCACATTCCCACATTTCCACATCCCGCTAGTCCAGGTCGAAATCGCGTGTCGGCTTGGTGACGGGTTCGTCGCGCGCCTGGCGGAGTGCTTCCTCGAAGCGCTTCGAGAGCGCGTCGTCCCGGTTCTTCTCGGCCGTGAACGACTGCTGGAAGAGCGCTTCGCGGCGCGCGGCCTGCTCGGCGAGAATCCGCTGCGCGTCGTCGAGTTCGGGACGCGGTCCGGACGGAGGATCGCTGTGGCGGATGACCCGCTGCAGGTTGGCGTCCACCACGAGCGACGCGGAACAGCACGGACAGACGATTTCGAACTCGGATGTGAGTTTTGCCACGATTCACCTCCCCTGGCCGTCGTCGACGAGCGGCCTCCCCGTATTCCCGTCCCAGTCGAGCGCGACCGGCGTCCCCGATGCCTCAGTCGCGCGGATCTCGACCCGAGACACTTTCTCGCGGGCCGGATTGAACCGCTGCCCGAACCCGGTCACGAACCCGCTGAGCGGCGCCTCGAGCCGTCCACCGGGCGCCACTCGTGGGGCCACACCCTTGTAATAGCCGTTGACCACGACCGACACGTCGCGCCACTCGAGCCGCGACTGGTTCTCGACGACGAGCCACGCCCCCCGCAACCGAATCGGAGGCGCTTCCTCGCGCCCGCACCCGCCCACGACCACCAACACAAGCAGCGCGCACAACACCCTTCGCAGCAGCACCTTTAGCACCCAGCGCCCTTCGCACCCAGCACCTTTAGCGCCAGCACCCTTCGCACCAGCACCCTTCGCACCAGCACCCTTCGCACCAGCACCCTTCGCACCCAGCACCCTTCGCACCCAGCACCCTTAGCACCAGCACCCTTCGCACCCCTTGGCACCTTGGCACCTTTGGCACCCCGGTTATGATAGTGCGATGACGCTCGTGCTCGCCGCGGTCGCGGTCGCGCACCTCGCCGCCGCCTCCCCCTCTCCCGCGCCGCCGCAACAGGCGATGGTGGGCCGCACGGCGCGGATCAGCGGAACCGTGACGAGTGCGGCGGACGACGCGCCGCTGGCGCGGGCGCGAGTGGTGGCCGTGTCGCCCGCCCTGCCGGAACCTCGCGTCGCCATCACGGGAAGCGATGGGAAGTACACGCTCGCCGATCTTCCACCGGGAGGGTACACCGTCACCGCGACGCGCACGGGATATGCGCCGCTGACCTACGGCCAGGCGCGCGCCGCGATCGGTACGCCGGTCAATGTCAGCACCGGGCAGCAGGTCACCGCCATCGACCTGCCCCTCGTCGCCGGCGGCGTGATCGCCGGGCGCATATTCGACGAGGATGGCGCCGCGTTTGCGGGGGCGATCGTCGATGCCCTCGTCACCCGCTATCAGGACGGTCGCGAGATGCTCTTCTCGGTGGCAAGCGCGCAGACTGACGACCGCGGCGAGTTCCGCCTGTTCGGTCTCACGCCCGGCGCGTACTATGTGAGCGCCGGCGACCCGGCGTTCGCCAACCTCAGTACGCCGACCGGCGTGCAGCACTACTCCTCGACCTACTACCCGGGTACGAGCGAAGCGGATCGGGCGCGCACGGTGATCGTCGCCGCCGCCACTCCGCAGCGAATCGAATTCAAGCTGCAGCTCGTTCCGCCGGCGCGGGTCGCCGGGCGGCTGACCTCATATGATGCGCGCCCGTTCGCGAACGGCGCGATGGTCCTGACCTCGATCGAGGGGGAAGGCGTTCCGTTCGTGGCTCCCGACGCGCCGGAGCTCTGGCCCGATGGGCGTTTCGCGTTCAGCGGCGTCGCGCCGGGCCACTATCTGATCCGCGCGCGCGCGCAGACGGACGCGCGCTCGCCGGCCCTCTTCGCGCTCTACTCCATCGAGGTCGCCGGCGATGACATCGACGGCATCCGACTGACGCTGCGGCCGGGCGGGACGCTCGACGGAGCGGTCACGGTCGAATCCTCGAGCGGCGCGAAGCCCGATCTCGCGGCGCTCAGGGTCCGCGCGCCGCTGGTCGACGGCAGCGCGTTCGGCGACTCGCTGACGGGGGCAGTGCAGACGAACGGCTCGTTCGCGCTGCGCGGCGTCATGAAGGGCGACCACCAGATCGTCGTCGACGGCCTCGCGGAGCCGTGGGTGCTGAAGAGCGTGTTCTCGCGCGGCACCGACATCACCGACCTGCGGCTGGCGGTGAACGACCGCGATCAGATCCGCGACGTGCGCATCGTCATCACCGATCGCGCGTCCGAAGTGGGCGGCCTGGTGGAAACGGCGCGCAAGCGGCCGGTGGCCAATACCGGCGTGCTGATCTGCTCGAGCGAGCCCGGATACCGGCTGCGCACCAGCCGGCGCCTGCGGCTTACCTTCACCGATCAGAACGGCCGCTGGCATGTCGCCGGTCTGCCGCCAGGCGAATACTTCGCGGTCGCCTCGCCGGCTGTCGACGAGAGCGATCTCGGCCGGCCGCAGCGGCTGTCGGCGCTGCAGGCGGTCGGCACGGCGTTCCGGGTGGACTCCGACAGTGCCCGCGCCACGCTGACGCTGCAGTTGGCCTCGATCGTCGCGGCGCCCTCGGCCCGCTGATGACCTGGCTCGCGGTGACCGGGGGCGTGTTCCTGGTCTGGCTCGCCCTAGTCGTCTTTTTCACCCCCGCCATCAACTATCACCTGTCGCAGCGCACGTCCGTCCATCACAAGGACTTCCTCTACACCATCCAGTCGACCTGCCAGGCGGCGCTGCATCACGGCAACCGGATCACCATCTATACCGACGGCCCGGCGTTCTACCCCGCGATGCTCGAGGCGATCCGCGGCGCCAAACGGGCGATCAACCTGGAGTGCTACATCTTCCGGCACGGGCGCGTCGCCGACCAGTTCATCGACGCGCTCAGCGAGCGCGCGCGCAACGGCGTCAACGTGACGATCGTCGTCGACGCGATCGGCAGTTTCTCGCTGTGGGGCCGACCGGTGGCGCGGCTGCGCGCCGCGGGCTGCCGCATCGTGTCCTACCAGGCGATGCGGTGGTATTCGATACACCGCATCAACAACCGCACTCACCGCGAGCTGCTGGTGGTCGACGGGACCACCGCGTTCGCGGGCGGCGCCGGCATCGCCGACTGGTGGATGCACCCGCAGCGGGGACGCCGCCGGCCGTGGCGCGACACGATGGCGCGGGTCGAGGGGCCGGTGGTCGCAGCCTTGCAGGGGGTTGCTGCGGAGAACTGGCTCGAATGCTGTGGCGAGATCCTCACCGGCCCCGACTACTTTCCCGACCTCAAGCCCTGCGGCGAGACGACGGCGTTCGTCATCAAGAGCTCGCCGTCCGATCGCGCGACCGCGTCGCGGGTGACCTTCCAGCTGCTGTTAGAAGGGGCCGACCACACCGTCCGGATCGGCACGCCGTACTTCCTGCCGGATCGCGCCCTGCGGCGCGGGCTCGTCAACATGGCGCAGCGCGGTGTCGCGATCACGGTGATCGTGCCGGGTGCGAAAACCGACCAGCAATGGGTGCGGCTGGCGAGCCGCCGCATGTGGGGGCAGCTGCTGTCTGCGGGGATCCGCATCTTCGAGTTCAACGGGGCGATGATGCACGCGAAGATCCTGCTGGTCGACGATCTCTGGGCGGTGCTCGGCACGACCAACATCGACAACCGGTCGTTCGAGCACAACGACGAAGACAACATCGCGTTGCGCGACGCGGCGGTGGCGGCGCGCCTGCTCGCCGATTACGAGCGCGATCTTCTCGTCAGCCAGCCGGTGACGCTCGAGCAGTGGCAGCGCCGGCCGCTGTGGGAGAAGATCGTGGGCCCGTTCGTGTGGATCCTGGAACGGCAACAATGAATCGGCACGCTGCCGGCCGCAGCCGTCCATGACCGAGGTCAGGATCGCCACCTACAACATCCACCGCGGCCGCGGCATGGACCGGCGCGTCGTGCCGGCGCGCATCGTCGACGTCCTGCGCGACATCGACGCCGACGTCGTTGCGCTGCAGGAGGTCATTGGCGCGGGGCCGGCGGCGGCCGGACAGGCCGAGGAGATCGGCGCCGGGCTCGCGATGGGCTGGGTGATGAACTGCGTGCGGACGCTGCGCCAGCATCAGTATGGCAACGTCGTCCTCAGCCGGTATCCCATCGTCCATCACAGCCACTGCGATCTGTCCTGGCGGACCTGCGAGCCGCGTCACTGTCAGCGTGCCGATCTCGACATCGGCGGCCACGTCCTGCACGTCTACAACGTCCACCTCGGCACGGCCGTGCTCGAGCGGCGCTACCAGGCCAAGCGTCTCGCCTCCTTCGTGCACGACCGGCGCGTCGCCGGACCCAAGATCCTGCTCGGCGACTTCAACGAGTGGATGAAGGGGCTGGCCACCAAGACGCTATCGTCGCTCTTCGAGAGCGTCGACATCTCGCAGTATCTGAAGCGGCGGCGCACCTATCCGGGGATTTTCCCGGTCGTCCACCTCGATCACATCTATTTCGACGGCGCCGTCGAAGTGACGAGCGTCGAGATGCCGCGTACCCGCAAGGCGCTGATCGCGTCCGACCACCTGCCGCTCGTCGCGAACCTGCGGATCGGATGAGCCGCCTCGGGGCGGCCGGCCAGGCTCCGGGCTCGTCGCTCCTCGCCACTGGCCGCTTGCGCTGTAGTACAATCGCGCGGAATGCTGAAGGGGTTCGAACACGCTCGTCTCGCCTGCGGCTGCCGGCTGTCTTTCCGTGACGGCGTCGAAGGCAGTCCGGTCACGGTCGTCGTCGAACAGAAGGCGCCCGGCTGCCCGCTCACGATCCACGTCACCGGTCTGCCGCTCTACGACTACCGCGAAGCGCTGCGTCCCCCGACGCGCGCGCTTCCGCCGCTCGAAGAAGAGTTCGAAGAAGAGAGTTAGACGGCGGCGGCGCCGTCAGCTCCCAACCCCAACGTCCAACTCCCAGTCGACTACTGTGGCGTTTGGAAATTGAGCCGACCCTACAGAGGTAGAGAGAGGAGCGGCTTGATCTCCGCCTCGAACTGGTCGTGCGTCGCCGGACCGATGTGTTTCGTGCAGATCGTGCCGTCGCGCCCGACGATGAACGACGTCGGGTAGCCGTAGAACGGTCCCCACGCGTCCTCCACTTCCGGCCGCATCTGCACCACCGGATAGTTCATGCGGTACTCGTGCATGAACGCCTGCAGTTGCTCAGGGCTGTCGTCAATCGAGACGCCGACGACCACGAGGCCCTTGTCCTTGTACTGCGAGTAGAGCTTCACCATGTCGGGAATCTCCATCTTGCAGGGGCCGCACCAGGTGGCCCAGAAGTTCACGAGGACCACCTTGCCCTTGTACTCGGCGAGCTTCACCGGCAGGTTGTTCTGATCCTTCAGCACGAAGTCGAAGGTCGCCCGGCCGGTGGCGTCGCAGGACGAGCCGGCCTTGCCCGGCGTCGGGCCGCCGGCGGCAGTTTTCAGCGATTCCCCGGTACGCGGCGCGCGCAGCAGCGGCAGGACGAGCAGGGCGAGGGCGAGCGTCGCCGCGCCCGCGATAATCCATCGTGGCTTCATGGTTCCAGTCTCATCGGACGCGCCCCTTCATGTAGTCGACAATCGGCGTCAGATCGCGGGCGCGGTCGCCCGAGACGACGGCGTAGGTGCGGTGATTGGCGCGCCAGATGATCTCCTGCGCGCCCATGCGGTGGGCGGTCTCATCGTGTCCGGCGTCGGCCTGCAGCACGTACACCGACAGCGGTTCGCCGCCCCAGGTGTACATGAGGTGAGCGACGCGGCCGTCGCTCGAGAGACAGAGGCGGACGCCGATCAGCTTCAACGCCTGCGACGGCGCCGTTTGCGGCACGGCAATCGGCCAGCCCTCGCCTTGCTGCCACGCGCGCTCTGACGCCTGGGCGTCCGCCTCGCCCGCCGTTCCATTCACCTTGAAACACTTCACGTGATCCACCGCGAGACTCGCCGCCAGCGCCTGCACGCGGTCGTTGAGGCCGAAGGCGATGACCCCGGCGACCGCCAGCACCAGCGTCGCTGCCAGCGACAGCGGCGCCCAGCGGCGGAGGGCGGAGGGCGAGGTGCGAACGATGGTGGAAGCGGGACGGAGGTCGGCGGACTCAGGACGGGGAGCCGAGACCGACAGCCCGCCGCAGCGCGCCCGCAGTCCCTCTGGCGCGTGCGCCGAGAGTGCCTCGCGGCGGCGGTGCAGCATCTCGCGCGCGGCGACTTCGTCGCGAACCAGCCGCTCGCACCCCGGACAGGTGCGCAGGTGGTCCTCGACGGCGCGTCGCGCCGGCGCCGTGTCCTCGCCGTCGATGTAAGGCGCCAGCCGTGGCTCGAGGTCGCTGCAGGTTCCGATGTCGTCAGCCATGTTTCCTAGCCATCTCGAGCTCCTGCGTCCGAACGCGTCGCGCCTGCATCGCTCCGAACAACGCCCGGCGGCCGCGCGAAATCCGCGACATCACCGTCCCGATCGGCACGTCGAGCACCTTCGCCATCTCGGCGTAGCTCAGGTCCTCCACGTCCCGCAGCCAGACGGCGGCGCGGAACGCGTCGGGCAGCGAATCGAGCGCCGCCTGGAGATCGGCGTCGAGGGTGGCCCGCATGAGGATCTGCTCCGGCGATTGCGCTGCCCCGTCCTCATCTGCCGCCCGCTCCACCGCTTCGCTGTCTACATCCACGGGATTACGCCCGTCGTGCCGTCTCGAATTACGAAAGGTGTTGTGAAGGATCGTAAAGAGCCAAGCCTTCAGGTTCGTGCCCGTCTGGAACTGGTGCGCGGACCGAAACGCCTTCAGATACGTGTCCTGCACGAGATCTTCCGCATCGGCGGCCCGCCGGGTCAGCCGCAAGGCCGTCCCATAGAGGCTGTCGATGTGCGAGAGCGCGGCCTCCGCGAACGCGCGGTCGTCGCTGCCGGTCTGGATCGGGTGGCGGAATGCCATGCGAAGGCCGCAGCGCGCGTCTTCTGGATAGAACACCGGCGCGGGGCGGGTTTATTCCAGCATTGTATAGCGGGGAGGACACCGCGCGTTGCCGCCCGGGGACAGACCGGCCTGCCCGAACGCCGGACTTGCGGGCTATTGCGAGGCCGCCGGCAGGCACATGGCTTGCTGCGCGCAACGGGAGCCGGTTCTGCCGGGGATCCGGTGCGTTGCGGCAAACGTCCTAGTCACAGTAACATCGGCAGTATCGAGGTGGCATCATGAGGAGAGGCCTGGCCCTCTTTACGTTCGTCTTTGCGGCCAGCGTCGTCGCCACGAGCGCGCAGACGCCGTTCGTGCCGTATTTCAACAAGAACCGGATCCACTACAACCACTTCGACTGGCAGATCTACACGACCGATCACTTCGAGATTTATTACTACCCGGAAATCGAGAAGCACATCGAGCGGGTCGCCAGCTACGCCGAGAGCGCCTACCAGCAGGTCAGCGCCGACCTCAAGCACGATCTGGCTTTCAAGGTGCCGCTCATCCTCTACAAGACGGAGAGCGAGTTCCAGCAGCAGAACGTCGATCCGACGGAGATGCCCGAAGGGGTGCTCGCCTTCGCCGAGCCCTACCGCGATCGCATGGTGCTGCCCATCGATCAGCCGTCGGATGAGCTCTACCACCTCATTACCCACGAGCTGACGCACATCTTCGAGTTCGACATCATCCCCCGCACGCTGCTGCGGCGCGGGCTGCCGTTATGGGTCGACGAGGGTCTCTCCGACTACATGACCGGCTACTGGGATCCGTTCGACCTGATGTCGGTGCGCGATGCCGCGATCAACGACATCATTCCGCCGATGAGCGACTTCGAGGGGGTGCAGTTCGCCGACGGGCGCCTCCCCTACAACCTCGGACACGCGGCCTTCGAGTTCATCGAAGCGAAATGGGGGAAAGAAGGGCTGCGGCAGTTCCTGTTCGCGCTGCGCAAGAGCGTGATCGGCGGCGGCGACAGCGCCTATGAGGAAGCGTTCAAGCTGAAGCCCGACGAGTTCGACGAAGCGTTCGACAAGTACATGAAGGATCGCTTCAAGCCGTTCCGCGACAAGGAACGGCCGCAGGACTACGGGAAGGATCTCGCGCCCAAACGCGGCAAGAGCGACTTCGTCTCGGTGATCTCGATCGAGCCGTCCCCCTCCGGCGACCTGGTCGCGGTGGCGGCCGGCAACCGCAAGGACCAGGAGCTCGACATCATCCTGCTCTCCACCAAGGACGGCAAGGTCATTCGCAATCTGACCAGCGGCTTCAATACCGGCTTCGGCTTCGAGTACATCTCGAGCCCGGGCGGCTTCCGCGGCAACGCGGTGTCCTGGATGTCGTGGTCGCCGGTCGGCGACCGCATCGCCTACTTCACGCGGCACGAGAAGCAGAAGGAGCTGATCCTCCAGAACGTGCTCACCAAGAAGATCGAAAAGCGCTTCGATCTGAAGTCGGTCGATCTGGCCGAATCCCCGGCGATCAGCCCCGACGGCAAGCTCGCCGCCTTCGCCGGCCTGCGCGACGCCGTCGGCGACATCTTCACGATCGACCTCGAGACCGGCGAGATCAAGAACCTCACCGACGATCCGTTCGGCGACTACGGGCCGGCCTGGGCGCCCAACGGCAAGTCGATCGTCTACATCGCGCGGGTCAGCGGCGACAACAAACTGTTTCGTCTCGATCTCGCCTCGGGCAAGAAGACGCAGCTCACCTTCGGCACGCACGACGACGGCGCCGCGCGGTTCCTCGATCCGGACACGATCGTGTTCCCGTCGACGGCGCTCGACCCGAACCAGCCGATCAGCCCCGACGTCGCCAAGAACGGCAACATCTACAACGTCTGGACGCTCAATCTCAAGACGAACGAGCTGCGGCAGTACACCGACGCGCTCGGCGGCAACGTCTCCGAGGTGCCGCTGACCGGCGAGGACAAGCAGCAGCGCATCGCCTTCGTCACCTACAACAAGGGCGAATACGGCATCCATGCCATCCCGTCCAACAAAGAGCCGCTGCACACGGTCGCCAGCGCGGACTTCGGATCGCCCGGGCCGATCATCGACTTCCAGCCGCCGCTCAGCCACACCTTCGTCAAGGCGAACTCGCGGTCGAAGGGCCGGTTCGAGAAGCTGTTCCTCGAGGGGCGGCCGCCGGTCAACGTCGGCGTGACCAGCAGCGGCGACTTCTTCGGCGGCACGCAGGTGACGTTCACCGACGTGCTGGGCGATCAGCAGTTCAACATCTTCGCCGAGTCGATCTCGCAATACCGCTCGATGTCGGTGGGCTATCTGAACCTGTCGCGCCGCCTGCAGTACGCGCTGCAGGGCTTCTCGCTGACCCAGTTCTACTACGCGAACGATCCCGGCACCTACTACGCCGCGCAGTACGGCTTCCTCAGCCACAGCGACTCCATCTCGACGCAGAGCGAGAAGGGCGGCACCGCCTTCGGCATCTACCCGCTGAACCGCTACGCCCGCCTCGAGCTGACCGCCGGGCTGATGAACTTCAGCCAGTCCTACGACAACCCCGACCTGCAGTCGGCGGCCGACTCCTACCAGCAGCAGGTCTACGGGCAGAGCCTGTTCGCCAACGGCAACCTGATGCCGCTCGGCGCCGCCTACGTGCGCGAGACCACGGTGTTCCGCGAATACGGCCCGCTGTCGGGTAACACGGTTCGCGCCGGCGTCGAGTTCTCGCCGAAGCTGGGCAACAGCTTCATCGGACGCCAGACGCTCGATATCGACGCGCGCAAGTACATCCGCCTCGCCAGCAACGGCGTGCTCGCGTTCCGCTTCCGCGGCCTGCGCAGCTGGGGCGACTATCCGTCATACCTCTATTTCGGCGGCAATTCCGAGCTGCGAGGCTATGACTATCTGCAGTTCCTCGGCAGTCGCGCGTTCTTCGGCAACGCCGAGCTGCGCTTCCCGGTGATCGAAGCCGCGCTGACGCCGTTCGGCGTGGTCGGCGGCCTGCGCGCGGTCGGGTTCGTCAACTTCGGCGGCCAGCAGGTCTCCAACGTGCCGTTCAACGTCACCCGCCACGATCCCCAGACGGTCGTCCCGGTGACCGGCTACACGTCGGACTTCTTCACCGGCGCCGTCACACCCGTTTACGGCACTCCCTACACCATCGACGGCCTGCGCCTGGTCGACAGCGAGGCCTCCTACGGCATCGGCCTCGAAACCTTCGCGCTCGGCTTTCCGATCCACTTCGACTGGGCCTGGCGCACGCTCCTCAACAAGCCGTGGGAGGACTACGTCTATTCCTACCAGGCGTCGCTCGACGGCTTCAGCAGCGGCAGCGCCTGGTTGCGCCATCCGAAGTTCTCGGTCTGGATCGGGTACGACTTCTGATCTGAACACCCGAAGGACGCGAAGGAAACGAAGGACACGAAGGAACATGGGTTGCGGCTGCAGTTCGGTGGTCAAACTACTCGCTGACTACCTCGAACGGCAGCTGCGGCCCGACCTTCGCTCCGAGCTCGAAGCCCATCTCGCCCGCTGTCCGCGCTGCGTGGCGCAGCTCCACACCTACGAGTCGACGGTCGCGCTGCTGCGATCGCTCTGCGACGACGACCTGCCGCCCGATCTGCGGCTCACGGTGCGGTCGTTTCTCGACGCGAAATGTCAGAACAATTGACGCCGAAGCGGGCCGGCGAGTCCGCGACGCAGATGGTGCAGGTGGTGCTGCCGAACGACGCCAACCCGCTTGGCTTCATTCTCGGCGGCACGGTGATGCATCTCATCGACATCGCCGGCGCCATCGCCTGCCACCGCCACACGCGCACCCTGCTGGTGACGGCCGCGGTCGACGGGCTTCAGTTCCTCCATCCGATCAAAGTGGGGGATCTGATCATCCTCGAGTCGCGGGTGACCGCGGCGTGGAGCACGTCGCTCGAAGTGGAGGTGGAGGTGTTCTCCGAGGCCATCACCACCGGGGTGCGGCGGATGACGAGCCGGGCCTACCTGACGTTCGTCTCGATCGACACGGAGGGACGCCGGGTGCCAATTCCGCCGCTCCTGCTCGAGACCGACACGGAACGCCAGAAGGCTCGGCAAGCGGAGCAACGCCGCGCCGAGCGGCTGCGGGCCCGCCACGAGCTGAGCCGCCCGGAGCCGCCGACCGCAGCGAAGACGGACGGGTGAACCCGCGCGCCGCGTGTCGCGGCCGCCCGCGGGGCTACGACTGGAAGAACTCGGTGTTCTTGGGGATGAACGCCTTCCACTTGTCGGGTGTCTCGTCGAGCGCGAAGATCGCTTCGACCGGGCAGGCCGGCACGCACGCGCCGCAATCGATGCACTCGTCGGGGTGGATGTACAGCTGCTCGGCGGTCGCGAACGTGGGTTCGTCCTTGCGCGGGTGGATACAATCCACCGGGCACACGTCGACGCACGCGGTATCCTTCGTGCCGATGCACGGCTCGCAGATGATGTAGGCCACGTTTTAACTATATAACACTCATGTTTGGCGTGCGATGGCTTGCCCTCTGTCTCCTGATGCAGGCGCTGCCCGCCGGTCCGATTGAAACCGCCCGCGGCACGGTGACCATCGCCGGGGAGGTGACGGCCACCGTCGGCAGTCCGGACCACGAGGCCTATTTCAATTACACCGACTACGAGCACAATGCCCTGCGCATGTTCCGGCTGGCGCTCTCAGGGATGTGGCGCCCGTCCTCGCGGTTCGCCTTCCTCACCGAAATCCGCTCGGAGGACCTCGACTACCTGGCCGCCTATGCGATGTACGCGCGGGTGCGCCCCTGGCTCAACCATCCGCTCGACATTCAGGCCGGCCGGATCCCGCCGGTGTTCGGCACGTTCGGGCGGCGGGCATATGGCAGCGACGACGCGCTCATCGGCGTGCCGCTCGCCTATCAGTACCTCACGTCGGTCCGTTCCGACGCCGTGCCCGCCTCGGCCGACGACCTGCTGCTCATGCGGGCCCGCGGCTGGCGGGCCAGCTACCCGGTTGGCGACCAGACACCGGCCCCGGGCGTGCCGATTGTGAGCACGTATCGCTGGGACACCGGCATCGAGGCCAACTATGCAGGCGGCCGGGTCGAGGCGGCGGTTGCCGTGACCGCGGGCACGCTCTCGAACCCGCGCGTCCGTGACGACAATCACGGCCGCCAGTGGTCGGGGCGCGCCGCATGGAAACCGGTGGTCGGTCTCGTGCTCGGCGCCTCGGGCTCTCGCGGCGCCTTTCTCGACCAGGCGATCGTCGACGCGTACGAACCCGCGCTCGGGCCACACGACTATACGCAGGAGGCTCTCGGTGTCGACGGCGAGTACTCGCGCGGCTACTGGATCGTCCGCGGCGAGGCCATCCACAGCCGCTGGTCGCTGCCGCAGATCAACAAGCCGTTCATCGACGCGCCGCTCGGCGCCACCGCCGCCTACCTCGAGATGCGCTACCGGGTCGGGCCGCGCGTGTTCCTCGGCGCGCGCGGCGATCGCCTGACGTTCTCGCGGATCACCGGGGAGCGGCTGTTCGGCGGCCAACCCACGCCGTGGGACGCGCCGGTGACGCGCGTCGAGGCGGGCGGCGGCGTCAACCTGCAGCGCAACCTGACGCTCCGCGCCATCGTCCAGCGCAACTGGCGCGACGGCGGCCGCGTCCAGGAGCGCACCTACGTCTCGGGACAGCTCGCCTACTGGTTCTAGATGCGCGCGCTTGCGGGTTCGGCCGCCATCGCCTTCTTCGCAGTCTCCGGTGTCCTGCCGCGGCCGGCGGCCAGCTTCGGGCTGCCGGCGTCCGTCTTGTCGCGCCTCGCGCCGCGCGCCTCGCCGCTCGCGGGAGCGATCGTCGGCCGCGTCGACGTCCGGGTGGCGCCGTCCGCCGACGTCCGCCCCGATCCGGCCGCCCTCGGCATGGGGAACACCCGCGACGCGCTCGATCGCCGTCGCAGCGTCGTCTATCTCGAGAGCGCGCCGCGCGCCGCGTTCGAGTCGGGCGATCGCCGGCACGCGCGCATGGACCAGCGCAACGAACGCTTCGTCCCGCACATCCTCGCCGTCACCACCGGCACCTCCGTCGACTTCCCCAACGACGACAAGACCTATCACAATGTCTTCTCGCTATCGAAGGCCAGGGAGTTCAACCTCGGACGCTACGCCGTCGGCCATTCCGAGTCGGTCCTCTTCGATCAACCGGGCATCGTCCGCGTCTTCTGCGAGATCCATTCGCACATGAGCGCGTTCATCCTGGTGTTCGCGCATCGCTACTTCGCGGTGACCGGCGACGACGGCCGCTATCAGATCGACGGCGTGCCGGCCGGCACCTATACGCTGATGGTGTGGAACGAGGCGATGCGCGGCGACGCGCCGAGGCGCGCGATCACGGTGGGCGACGCGGCCCGGGTCGACGCCGACTTCACAATCCGATGAACGTCTTCTCCTCACTCACCAACCGGATCTTTTTCGCGACGGCGACGCTCGCCGTCCTTCTGACCAGCGTCGCGATCTATATCGTCAACCGGGCGGTGACGGCGCAGGCGCAGAGCGAGCTGGCCCGCGGCCTCGACGAAGCGGCCGGGCTGGTCAACGAGTACCGCCGCATCCTGTTTGAGAGCCTCGTTCGCGACGCGCGCTTCATCGCCGACACGCCGCGCATCAAGGCGGCCGTCGACACTCACGACCCGGCCACGGTGCGTCCGATCGTGCAGGAGTACGCGCAGCAGTTCGTGAACGCCGATCTGTTCGCAATGGCCGACAACCAAGGGCAGGTGCTGGCGCGGGTCGGCGAGAGCGAAGCGCCGGACGCGGCGCTGAAGTCGGTTCTCCTCAGGGGCCGCACCACGACCACTGAAACGGAAGCGTTCTGGCCGGAGCCGCGCGGCATCCTGCTGGTCAAGGCGGTGCCGATCTGGATCGATCCCGTCCAGCCCGACGTCATGGGCACGCTGATCCTGGGCGCCCGCCTCGGCATCAAGGAGGCCGCCAATTTCAAGCAGCTGACCAACAGCGAGATCGCCTTCGGCCTGAACGGCGAGGTGCGGATCGCTACGCTGCCCGAGTCGACCTGGCCGGCGCTGGCGCCGCTGCTGGCCAAGCAGGGGACGACGGCGCAGGTGGTGCTGAACGGTGACGACTACCTGGGGTCCGCGGTTGCGCTTGGTCCCGCGGGATCGAGCGGCCAGCCGATGGCCATCGTGTTGCGCTCGCAGACCGAACGGCTGTTGTTCCTACGCCAGCTGCACACCGAACTGGCGCTGACGGCGTTCGTCGCCGTCCTCGCAGCCACCCTCCTCAGTTACGCGATCGCGCGCACCGTGACGCGCCCGGTCGGCGCCATCACCTCGACGATGCGCGAGATGGCGGCGAGCGGCGACCTGAGCCGCCGCATTCCGCCGCCGGACGGCCGCTGGCAGGACGAAGACGCGCGGCTGCTCGCCACGACCTTCAACGCGATGACCGACTCGATCGAGCGCTTCCAGCGCGAAGCGAATCAGCGCGAGCGGCTGTCGTCGCTGGGCCGGCTCTCGACCGTCATCGCCCACGAGATCCGCAACCCGCTGATGATCATCAAGACCTCGCTGCGCGCGCTGCGCCGCGACGAGGCCACCGCGGCGCAGGTCCAGGACGCCGCCAAGGACATCGACGAAGAGATCACCCGCCTGAACCGCATCGTCTCCGAGGTCCTCGACTTCGCCCGCCCGATCCGGTTCGAGCTCGACGCCGCCGACGCCGGCGCGCTGATCGAAGAGGCTGTCCGTGCCGCCGCCGCCACCTCCCCGCATGTGCAGGTGTCGGTGCACCTGGATCCGGCGATCGGTCCGGTGACGACCGACGCCGGCCGCCTGCGCCAGGCGCTGCTCAACATCATCGGCAACGCCACCCAGGCGGTCGAGGCGCACCCCCGCCACGACGGAGCCCCTATCCGGGTCCTGACCTCACGCCTCGACCGGCAGCGGTTCGAGATCGTCGTCTCGGACCGGGGGGCCGGAATCGCCCCGGAAGACCTCCCCCGCATCTTCGATCCCTTCTTCACCACCCGGCGCACCGGAACCGGCATCGGTCTTGCGATCTCGCGCAACATCATCGAAGGACTGGGGGGACGGATTAGCGTGGCGAGCACCCGCGATCGGGGCACGGACGTCCGCATCGAGCTCCCCCTCGATTCGCGACGCGCATGACCAGAGCCACCGGCACCATTCTGCTTGTCGACGACGAGGCCAAGATCCGCAATGCGCTGGCGCAGGCGCTGCGCGAGGAGGGGCACGAAGTCGTCGCGGTCGGCAGCCCCCACGAGGCGCAGCGGCTGCTCGCCCGCGGCACCTTCGACGTCCTGCTGCTCGACAACCTGATGCCCGAGCTGACCGGGCTGGACTTGATCCGCGAGCTGGTCGCCACGACCCCGGCCGAGGAGCGGCCGCAGATCCTGCTGATGACCGCGCACGCCACCGTCGAGAGCGCGATCGAGGCGATGAAGCTCGGCGCGCTCGATTACCTGCAGAAACCGTTCGAGATCGACGAGCTGCTGGTCGTCGTCAACCGCGCGCTCGATCACCAGCGGCTGCGCACCCAGCATGGCTACCTGCTCAAGGAGCGCGACGAGGAGTTCAACCAATACGGCATCGTCGGGCGAAGCCGGCGGGTCCAGGACGTAATCCGCACGGCCGAAATGGTGGCCAAGACGAAGAGCACCGTGCTCATCACCGGCGAGACCGGCACCGGCAAGGAAATGGTCGCCCGCGCGATCCACTTCCACAGCCCGCAGCGCGAGAACCCGCTGGTGAAGGTGAACTGCGCCGCCCTCCCCGAGAATCTCCTCGAATCGGAGCTGTTCGGCCACGTCCGCGGCGCCTTCACCGGCGCGCTCAACAACAAGAAGGGCAAGTTCGCGCTGGCCGACGGCGGCAGCATCTTCCTCGATGAGATCGGGACGATGGCCCTGCCGCTTCAGTCGAAGCTGCTGCGCGTGCTGCAGGAGCGGGAGTTCGAGCCGCTCGGATCGGAGCGCAGCCACAAGGTCGACGTCCGCGTCATCGCGGCGACCAACCGCGACCTGCGGCAGATGGTGTCTGCGGGACAGTTCCAGGAGGATCTCTACTACCGCCTGAACGTCATCCCGATCCACATGCCGCCGCTGCGCGAGCGGCGCGAGGACATCGCGCTGCTCGTCGAGCATTTCGTGCGCAAGCACGCGCAGCGGGCTGGCAAGCGCATCGACGGGCTCGAGCCCGGCGTGCTCGACGCGCTGCAGGCGGCCGACTGGCCTGGCAACGTGCGCGAACTGGAGAACACCATCGAGCGGGCGGTGGTGCTGTCACCGGGTTCGCGGATCGGACCCGAGGTGGTGCGGCTGCTCGGCGTGGCCGCGCCGCCTCCCGCGGGCCTGCCCTCGCAGCTCCTGCGCGCCAACCTCGATTGGGCTGAGCGCGAGACCGTGCGGCGGGCGCTCGACGCCTCCAACGGGGTCAAAAAAGACGCGGCCGAATCGATGGGGATCAGTCAGCGCGCCCTTAGCTACTACCTCGCCAAACACCGGATCGAGTAATTTACGTTTTTCGAAAATATTTTCGCCGCCGGTTAGTGAAGTCCCCTGTTATCCATGCTTTCCGCGGACCCGATGCCGGCATTGCGTTTGCCTTTCCAGCAGCGATGACATTTCGATCGATTGCCGTCCGAGCCTCCGGCGCCCTCGCGCTGACCCTGGCGGTCGCGCATCCCGCCGCCGCGCAGGATCCGGCGTCGCCGCCGCCGGCGCCGCCGGCCGCCGCACAGCCCGCCGCGCCGCCGGCCGACCCGCAAGCGGTCGCCACGCAGCCTGCCGCCTCCGACCCGGATGTCCGGCTCGATCCGCTGCAGCCCGACTTCGCGCTCGCGGCCCTGCCGACGACGCTGCGGATGCCGGAGCACAAGCTGGCGTTCCGCCTGACCCATCGCTTCACCCGATCGCTCGGCGAGGGGAATTTCGGCGACCTGCTCGACAACTTCTTCGGCTTCGACTCGGCGGCGCTCATCGGCCTCGAACTGCGCTACGGACTGCTGCCGGGAACCCAGGTGGGGATCCACCGGACCAGCGACAAGACGATCCAGATCTTCGGTCAGCAGAATCTCTCGCAGCAGAAGCCGGATGGCCGGCCGCTCGGCATCGACGTCATCGCCACCTACGAGGGGCTCGACAACATGAAGGCGCAGAAGATGGGCGCGCTCGGCGTGCTCGTCTCGCGCAAGGTGGGCCGCGTGGCGGCGCTGTATGCCGAGCCGATCGTCGTCTTCAACAGCAAGACCAACCCGAACGACCCGAGCACCGATACCGACACGGGCATGATCGGCCTCGGCACGCGCCTGCGAATCCGGCCGACGACGTACCTCGTCGGCGAGATCACGCCGCGCTTTGCCGGGTATCGCCCCGGCGTCGATCAGATGTCGTTCGGGCTCGAGGCGCGGGCCGGCGGTCACACGTTCCAGCTGAACTTCTCCAACGGCTTCGGCACCACGCTCGGTCAGATCGCACGCGGCGGCATCGACAATTCATCCTGGTTCATCGGCTTCAACCTTTCACGCAAGTTCTTCTGAGATACCCATGACACAGCATCGCGTTCGACTCGTGTTCTCGGTTGCGGCACTCGGCATGCTCGCGGCCTGCGGCGGCTCGTCGACCTCTCCCGGCGGCGGCAGTGTGGCGGTGGTCGTGAAAGACTCCGGCTCCGGCGGCCCGAGCGGTGCCACGGTGACGCTGACCGCCAATGGCGCCAACCCGCTGTCGGTGACGGTGTCGGTCGGGCAGACGGTGACCTTCGTCAACAACGACTCGCGATCGCGAGAAATCTCCTCGAACCCGCACCCGCAGCACGGCACTTGTCCGGGCATCGAGGCCGGCTTGGGCATCATCGCGCCCGGAGCAACCGCGACCACCCACAACTTCGGCAACGCCGGTACCTGCGGCTACCACGACCATCAGGACGACACGAACGTCAGGTTCCAGGGCTCGATCGTCGTCCAGTAGGCGCAGGAATTCGACGGAAGGCGAAGGGCGAGAGACAAAGCAGCAGGTTGACGGCGCGGCGGGCTTCTGACATAGACTTTCTATGTCACAGCCATGCCGCGCGATGCGATTCCCCCTGGCACGCTCCACCTGCTCATCCTGAAGACACTCGTCCGCGCCGGCGAGCTGCACGGATTCGAAATCGCCGACGCCATCGAGCGATCGTCCGGCGAGGTGCTGACCGTCGAAGAGGGCTCGCTCTACCCGGCGCTGCAGCGCATGCTGGTGAAGGGCTGGATCATCGGCGAATGGGGGACGACGGCCGACAATCGCCGCGCCCGCTACTACCGGCTCACCCGCGACGGCCGCCGCCAGCTCGAGGCCGAGACGGCGCAATTCAAGCGCGTCACCGGCGCCATCTCCCGCGTCATCGAGGCGAACTGACGTGTCCCGGCTCTCCCAGATCGCGCGCCGACTGATCGCACTGTCGGCGCGGCGCCGTCTGGCGCGCGATCTCGACGACGAGATGCGTCTGCACCTCGAACTGCGCCAGCAGCGGCTCGAAGCCGACGGCCTGCCCGCCGCCGACGCGCACACGGCGGCGCGGCGGCAGTTCGGCAATCGCGCCATCCACGCCGAGGACGCCGCCGACGCCTGGGGCTGGCGCTGGCTGGACGATATCGTGCTGGACGTCCGTTACGCCGCCCGCGGGTTCGCGCGGCAGAAGGCCTTCACGTTGACGGCGATCGCCTCGCTGGCGCTCGGCATCGGCGCCAACGCCGCGATCTTCAGCGTGGTCAACGGGCTGGTGCTGCGGCCGCTGCCCTTCCTGGAGCCGCATCGCCTCGTGTCGATCTACGGCGCGAGCCGGTTGACGCCGCAGCGCGACAGCGTGTTGAACCTCGGCGAAGTGCGCCGGGCCGCGACCTCGCTCGAAGCGTTGGCCGGCTATGAAGCCGGCGGCCGCTACCTGCAGCGCGACGGCCGAACCCAGCGGGTGATGAGCGTGCGTGCCGAACCGGATTTCTTCCGCATCCTCGGCGTGCCGCCGCTCGCCGGCCGCACGTTCGAGCGCGGTGACGAGGCGGTCGCCGTGATCTCGGAGGCGTTCTGGCGCCGCGAGTTCAGCGCCGATCCTGGGGTTGTCGGCAGGACGTTCGTCATCGACGAGCGCCGGCTGGCGGTGATCGGCGTCATGCCGGACGGTTTCCAGTTCCCCTACTCGTCTGCGTCGCTGCTGCCTGGCACGTCGCTCCAGGCGCGCACCGACGTGTGGCTGCCGATCGATCCGGCGATCGCCGCGCGCGGCCGTTTCCTGCACGTCGTCGCGCGGCTGCGTGACGGCGTGACGCTCGCCACCGCGCAGGCGGAGCTGAGGGCGATTGCCTCGCGGCTGCCGCCACCGCAGGGCGGCGGAGGCCCTCGCGGTCTTCTGGCGCTGCCGCTCGCCGATGACGTCGTCGGCGTGGCGCTGTCGCGCCCGCTCTTCTTCCTGCTGGCGGCGGTCGGCGTCGTGCTGGCGCTGGCTTGCGCCAACGTCGCCAACCTGCTCCTGGTGCGGATGACACTGCGACACCGGGAAGTGGCGGTGCGCGCCGGGCTTGGCGCGTCGCCGATGCGCCTCGTCCGGCAGTTCCTCGCAGAGAGTCTGCTGCTCTCGCTGGCCGGCGGCGCGGCTGGCCTCGCACTGGGAGGGTGGACGACGCGGCGCGTCCTCGCCCTGGCGGCGGCGCAGATCCCGCGCGCGCAGGAGGTGTCGCTCGACTGGCGCGTGTTCGGGTTCTTGTTCGCGCTGTCGGCATTCGTCGGTGTACTGATCGGGCTGGCGCCGGCCGTAATCGCGCGGCGCCAGGACGGCCGCGGCGCCCTCCAGAGCGCCAGCGACCGCAGCACGATGACGCACGGGCAGCGCCGCCTGCGCGACGTGCTGGCCGTGGCCGAGATCGCTCTCGCCTTCGTCCTGGCGGTCGCCGCGTCGCTGCTGGTCCGCGAGCTGCTGCAGCTGCGCGCCACCGATCTCGGCATGGTCACCGACCACGTCGTGACCGTCCATCTCGGGCGCCGCCTGCCGGTGTCCGAGGGCGAGCATCCGGAGGACGGCTTCGTGCGGCGCTTCTACGAGATCGAAGCGCGCGCCGCGGCGCTGCCCGGCGTGCGTGCCGCCGGCGCGACCCAGATGCTGCCGCTGCAGAATTGGGGCTGGTTCAGCAACTCCATCGACCTCTTCGAGGTTGGCGGCGCGCCGCTGGCGGAGGTGTTCCCAATCGAGCTGCGCTATGTGACGCCGGGCTATTTCCGCGCGCTCGGCATCCGCGTCGTGCGCGGCCGCGGCTTCAGCGGCGCCGAGACACGGGCGACGCCGGCAGTCATCATCATCAACGAGGCGCTGGCGCGGGCGCAGTTCGGCAGCGCCGACCCCGTCGGACGCCGGATGAATCGCGGCACGATCATCGGGGTGATCGCCGACGTCCGCGGCGTCCACCCCGGTCGGCCGCCGCAGCCGGAGATTTACTTCCCCGCCGCGCAGAACTGGTCGGAGCTGCTCGAGCTCGGCATGACCCTCGCCGTCAGCACCACCGGGCCGCCCGACGCGGTGGTCGGCGCGGTGCGATCGATCGTGCACGACGTCGACCCCCAGTTTGCCGTCTTCGAGATCAAGACGATGGATCGGATCGTGGAGGACTCGCTGTCGCTGTTCCGGCTGTTCGTGGGGTTGATCGTCGGGTTCGCGGTCGTCGCGGTGGCGCTGGCGCTCACCGGCACCTACGGCGTCGTCTCCTGCGTCACGACGTCGCGGCTCCGCGAGTTCGCCGTGCGTATGGCGCTCGGCGCCGATGCCCGCCGAATCACCGCCACGGTGGTACGGCACGGCACGTGGCTCACCGCGATCGGACTTGCCGCCGGGACCTTGCTCGTCTATGTAGCGGCCCCCCTGCTGCGTCAGTCGCCGATCAGCGTGCGCCCGCCGGAGGGGCGCCTGGTGATCCTGCTGGCCGCGGGCCTGGCTGCGATCACCCTGGCTGCCTGTCTGCTGCCGGCGCGCCGCGCCGCGCGCGTCGACCCGATGAGCGTCCTGCGCGCCGACTGACGTATCATGAGGTTTCTCGTCTGAAGGGAGACGTCATGAAGCGCATGCTTTCGTTCGTCGTGGCGTTCCTGGTTCTGGTCCTCGCCACAACCGCGGCCGCCCAGGACAAGCCGGATTTCACCGGCACGTGGAAGCTCGTAGGCGAGGCCGCCGACCAGTTCACGGCGAGTCAGATCGTCGTCGCGAAGGACGCGACGCTGCTTTCGGTGACCACCACCGGGCAGATGGGCGAATTCAAGACGACCTACAAACTCGATGGCACCCCCGGCTCCAGTCCGCTCGATTTCCAGGGCAACGCAATCGACCGCACCACCAAGATGGCCTGGAACGACAACAAACTCACGCTGACCGCGGCATCCGACATGGGTGGTCAGGCCTTCGAGGTGAAGAGCGTGGTCTCGGCCGGACCGGACGGCACGATGATCGTCGAGACGACGTTCCCCGATTTCCAGGGGGGCGGCGGCCCGATAACGAACAAGGCGACCTACAAGAAGTCGTAGCGACAGGCCTGCCAGGCACAGCGTCTCGTCTTCGGGCCCGTGTTGTAGCGGCTCGTGTTACCGGCCGGGCCTTCAGGCCCGGCAATCAGTATTCGTAGACGCCCTTCCCCACCTTGCGGCCGAGCCGCCCGGCCTTCACGTACTGCGACAGCAGCGGGCACGGACGGTACTTCTCCCCCAGGCTCCTGTGCAGATACTCGAGAATGCTGAGGCGTGTGTCGAGCCCGACCAGATCGACCAGCTCGAACGGCCCCATCGGGTGATTGAGCCCGAGCTTCAGCGCCTTGTCGATATCGCGCGCCGACGCCACCCCCTCCATCAGCATGAAGAACGCTTCGTTCCCGATGCTGGCGTTGACGCGGGTGGTGATGAAGCCGGGCGCTTCCCGAACCAGCACCGTGTCCTTGCCCATCCGCCGCGCCACCGCCTCGATCGCCTCGAGCGTGGCCGGCGCGGTCTCGAGCGCGCGGACGATCTCGACGAGCTTCATCTTGTAAACCGGATTGAAGAAGTGCATGCCGGCGACTCGCGACGGACGCGCAATCGACCCGGCCATCTCGGTGATGCTGAGGGCTGACGTGTTCGTCGCGATCACGGCCTCCGACGGCGCGAGCGTCTCGATCTGTCGGAACAGCTGAAGCTTCAGATCGATCCGCTCCGGCGCCGCCTCGATCACCATGTCGGTACCGGCGAGCGCCTCGGCCAGCTCGGTGGTCACCGAGAGCCGGCGCAGCATCCCCTCGGCATCGGCCGCCGCTGTCTTGCCCAGCTCGACGCCCCTGGCGGCGATCTGCGCGATCGCGTCCTGCCCCTGCCCGACGGCGGCCGGCGACACGTCGTAGAGCCGCACCTCGTAGCCCGCGGCGATCGCGGCGTGGGCGATGCCGTGGCCCATCGTGCCGGCGCCGACCACGGTTATACGCGTGATGGGCATAGCTCGATCAGCGCGGCAACGGCGTGGTCGATCTCCGCTTCTGTGTTGTAGAAGTGCGGCGCCATTCGGATGCCGGCGCCCGGACGATGATCGACGATGATGCCACGGCCGATCAGCGCGTCGGCCACCGCAGCGCCGTCCGGGACGTCGACGACCACGGAGCCTCCGCGCTCGTGGTCGGCGTCGGGCGTGTTGAGCCGGAACCCGCCGGCTCGCGCCGCGTCGATCAGGCGGCGGGTCAGCCGGAGCGAGCGCGCGCGGATGGCCTCGACCCCGATCGACGCGACGATCTCGTAGCCGGCTCGCGCCGACACGAGCGACGGCACGTTGGGCGTGCCGCTCTGGAATCGCTCTGGGGCGGGCGCATGGCGGATCGCGCCGGTGGCGAACTCAAATGGCGCCTCGTGCGCCGCCCAGCCGACGAAGGCCGGCCGCAGCGTGGCAGCGAGATCGGGCCTTACATACAGGTAGCCCGCGCCCGGACCGCCGCACAACCACTTCACCGAGCCGCCCACCGCGAAGTCGGCGCCCCACGCCTCGAGCGCGATCGGCACGGCGCCGGCACCCTGGTAAACGTCGAGGACGACGTGGGCGCCGACCCGGTGCGCCTTGTCGATGACGGCGCGCGCATCCGTGATGCAGGCGCTCTTGAAGAGCACGAGCGACAGCGGCACCAGCAGCGTGCGATCGTCGATGGCGTCGAGGAAGCGCTGCAGATCGAGGCGGATCGGATCGGGCGCCGGCACGTAGGCGATCTCGGCGCCGTAGCGGCGGAAGCCCTCGAAGAGATAGTGATTCGAGGGGAATTCCAGATCGCTCATCACGATCTTGCGGCGCCGGCCGTCGAACGAGAAGCACGAGCCGACGAGGCTGTGCGCTACGGTCACGTTCTGGTGCATCGAAATAGTGTCGGGCGCGGCCCCCAGGATCGGCGCCAGCAGGTTGCCGGTCACGCGCCCGATCTCCCACCAGCCCTCGTGCCACGCACGCACGCCCCGGGTCGACCATTGGTCGGCGAACTGCTGCAGGCGGTCGGCGGCCCCTCTCGGCATCGCTCCCAGCGAGTGGCTCACCAGGTACGTGCAGGTGGCGACGATCGGGAATTCCGATCGCCAGTAGCTGATGTCGCCGGCGGTCTCGAGGCCGCGCCGCTCGGTCATGCCCACACCCGTCGCGCATTCCCGTCGAGGATCGCCGCCTTCGCGGCATCAGGGAGCGGCAGGGCGAGAAAAGCATCGGCGTTCGTCCGCATGGACGCAACCCCGGGACTCGGCCAGTCGGTGCCCCAGATCGTCTTGGCGGCGATTTCCTGCAGCCGCGGAAAGTAGTCGAGCAGCTTCGCCGGCGGGACTCCCGACAGCTCCAGGTAGACATTCGGGTGACGGCGGACGAGAAAGAACGCCGCGTCCATCCACAAGGGACGCCCGCCATGCGCGAGCAGAATCGTCAGCCTGGGAAAGTCGATCGCCACGTCGTCGACGTCCATCGGATCGCCGAGACGGCTGCGCGCGCCCGGGAAGATCGACGTCCCCGTGTGGATCGTGACGGGCACGCGGGCGTCCTGCGCGACGCGGTAGACGTCGGCCAGCCCGGGGAGAGAATCCTGGTAGGCGTTGGCGCGAAACAGCATGTGCGGCGGATGCACTTTCAGCGCGCGGGCGCCGCGCTCGATGACACGCGCAGTGTCGCCGGCAGGGTCCTTCGAGAAACGCGGGTTCACCGATCCGAACGCCAGCAGCCGTGAAGGATCCGCCGAGGCGTAGCGCGCCATCCAGTCGTTCGACTCGGGACCGAACCCCATCAGGTCGGGACTGACGTAGTTGATCAGCCCGACGCGATCGACGCCGTCGGCGTCCATGCGCGCCAGCAGCCGGCCCGGATCGGTGGTGTAGGCTTCCAACTCCTCGCGGTTGTGCTTCCCCTTCCAGAACGTCTCCGCGATCGCCGGAGGCATGAGGTGGAACGGTTGGATGTGGATGTGGGAATCGGTTATTTGCATCGTGTCGGTGCTAAGGGTGCAAAGGGTGCCGAGGGTGCTAAAGGTGCTGGTGCTAAAGGTGCTAAGGGTGCTGGTGCTAACGGTGCTGGTGCCGGGGGTGCTAAGGGCGCCAAGGGTGCACCGGCACCGTTGGCACCTTTAGCACCAGCACCGTTAGCACCATTGGCGCCTTTAGCACCCTTTGCACCCTGCACATCACATATTCAAATCCACCCACACCGACTTCACCTGCGTATAGTGCTCGAGCGCGTGGGCGCTCATCTCGCGGCCGAAACCACTCGCTTTGTAGCCGCCGAACGGGGCCGCCGTGTCGAAGACGTTGTAGGTGTTGATCCAGACCGTGCCGGCCCGGAGCTTGCGCGCGACGTAGTGGGCCTTCTTGACGTCGCGTGTCCACACCGCCGCGGCCAGGCCGTAGGGCGTGTCGTTGGCGAGGGCGATCGCCTCGTCGAGGTCCGCGAACTCGATCGCGGCCAGCACCGGCCCGAAGATTTCCTCACGGGCGATCGTCATCTCGGGCGTCACCCTGTCGAAGACGGTCGGCTGGAAGAAGTAGCCCTTGCCGGTGCCGATATCGGTGCGCGCGCCGCCGGCGACGAGCGCCGCCCCTTCCTGCTTCGCCACGTCGACGTAGCGCTGGACGGTCTCCAGCTGTCGCTTCGAGGCGAGCGCGCCGTAACGCGTTTTCGGATCCAGCGGATCGCCGGCGACCATCTTCCTGGCCCGCGCCGCCAGCTTCTCCATGAACGGGTCCTTGATGGCGCGATCGACGAGCAGCCGCGAGCCGGCGGCGCAGACCTCTCCCTTGCCGTAGAAGATCCCCGTCGTCGCCCCGCGCAGCGCGGCATCGAGATCGGCGTCGGCGAGCACGATGTTGGGCGACTTGCCGCCGAGCTCGAGCGTGATCCGCTTGAGCGTGTCGGCGGCCGCCCGCATGATCTTCTTCCCCGTCGCGGTGCCTCCGGTGAAGGCCACCTTGTCGATGCCGGGGTGCTCGACCAGCGCTTCGCCGAGCTCGGCGCCTGGCGCCGTCAGGACGTTGAGCACGCCGGGCGGCAGGCCGACTTCGGCGGCGATGCCGGCGAGGGCCAGCGCCGTCAGCGGCGTTTCCGCGGCCGGCTTGAGAATCACGGTGTTGCCGCACGCCAGCGCCGGCCCGAGCTTCCACGCCGCGAGCAGGAGAGGAAAGTTCCACGGGACGATCGCCGCCACGACGCCGAGCGGCTCGCGCAGCGTGTAGGTGAGATAGTTTCCCTTGACCGGGATCGTCTCCCCCATCACCTTGTCGGCCCAGCCGGCGTAGTACTCGAGACATTCGGCCGCTGCCGGAATCTCGATCTGCCGCGACTCGAAAATCGGCTTGCCGTTGTGCAGCGTCTCGAGCCGCGCCACCTCGTCGGCGCGCTCCATGAGACGGTCGGCAAGGCGGCTGATCAGCCGGCCGCGCTCGCGGGCCGCCATCGCGCCCCACGCGCCGTCCAACGCGGTGCGCGCGGCGGCGACCGCCGCGTCGACGTCACTCCGGCCGGCTGCGGCGACGCTGGCGATCACCTCTTCGGTCGCCGGGTTGACCACATCGTAGACGCCGCCGCCCGCGGCGTCGCGCCACTCGTTGCCGATGAACAGCTGCCTGTGATCCGTCACGCGTGCGTACTTTCCCGAGAAGCGGCCGTCAATGTCAAGCCTCGGTGCGCACGTACTCGAAATTGCGCGGCGCTCCCTTGATCCCGCGCTGCGGCGGCGCGATGTAGTTGGCGAAGCGGCCGGGCTCGTAGATCGGCTCGGCCATGATGCTGAGCAGGAACTCGCGATCGTGGACCGACGGCAGCCACTCGTAGCGGCGGCGCTCCCAGTCGGCGTCGCTCAGCTGATGCCCCTCGGGATCGAAGTGCAGCGCCGAGAACATGCCGATGCCGCGGTTGAACTTGCGGTCGGGCAGGCGCAGGCGATCCGAGAACCCGTGCCGTTCGAGGATCTTGTTCCAGCGCGTCACGCCGGCCTGACAGTCGCCGACGTACCAGTCGCGCAGCACCTCGTTCATCGCCGTCCGCATCGGGATGTGCTCCTTCTCGAGCCGCCCGTTCCGCAGCGTCTCGAGCTCGTACATCGCCTCGGTGACGGCGTGGTCGTCCCATTTGTCTTCGTAGGCGCGGCCCTTGAGACCGTTGCCGAAGTAGGCGGCAGCGTTGGTCGAGATCTCGTTGCCGTGCAGGTCGAGACTGAGGCTGAACCAGAGGTTGATGAACTTCTGCAGCATCCCGAGGTCGATGCCGCCGAGCCGCCGGACGTCACCCGAGTAGCCGGCTTCCCTGGTGAGCTGGCAGGTGCGCTCGAGGATGCGGGCGATGCCGGTCTCGCCGACGAACATGTGGTGCGCTTCCTCGGTCAGCATGAACCGCGTCGTCCGCGCCAACGGATCGAGCGAGCTTTCCGACAGCGAGAGCAGCTGGGACTTGCCGTCGCGGTCGGTGAACATCGTGAACATGAAGAAGTCGAGCCAGTTCTCGATCGGCTCGTTGAACGCGTCGAGGATGCGCGGCTTGTCGCGGTTGCCGCTCTGGCGTTCGAGCAGCTCCTCCGCCTCGTCGCGGCCGTCGCGGCCGAAGTACGAGTGCAGCAGGTAGACCATCGCCCAGAGGTGGCGGCCTTCCTCGACGTTCACCTGGAAGAGATTCCGCAGATCGTAGAGGCTCGGGCAACGCTGTCCGAGCCAGCGCTGCTGCTCGACGCTCGCCGGCTCCGTGTCTCCCTGCGTGACGACGAGCCGCCGGAGCTGGTTGCGGAACTCGCCCGGCACTTCGTGCCAGACCGGCTGCCCGAGGAAGTCCCCGAACCCGATGCGCCGATCGTGAACGGGATCGGCGAGGAAGATGCCCCACCGGTACTCCGGCAGCTTGACGTATTCGAAGTGCGCCCAGCCCGACGGATCGACGCTCACCGCCGTGCGGACGTATACCTGGTGGTAGTCCTGGAAGCCCTGCGGCCCCATGTCCTTCCACCACTGGATGTACTTCGGCTGCCAGTGCTCGAGCGCGCGCTGCAGCCGCTTGTTGCTCGAGAGTCCGACGTTATTGGGTATTCGCTCCGCTGAGATCATTCGAAGCCCTCTGTAAATGACGAATTACGAGTGCCATTCGTCCTTCGTCATTCGCAATTCGTCACTTACGTACGGTGGAAGTCAAATTCGGGGCGCGACTGAGATCCATAGGTCGTGAGCGCCCCTTTCGCGCCGACCGCGTTCGGGCGGACGAAGATCCAGTTCTGCCAGGCCGTCAGGCGGCCGAAGATCTTGGTCTCCATGGTCTCGGGGCCTGCGAAGCGCAGGTTCGCTTCCATGCCGGTGAGTGCGTCGGGCGACAGCGCGACCCGGCTTTCGATCGCCAGCCGCACCTCGTCGTCCCAGTCGATGTCGTCGGGGGCGAACGACACCAGCCCGGCATCGAGCGCCGCCTGCGGCTCGAACGGCTCGCCTCGCTCGAGCGCGGCGTCGACCTGTTCCGGCTGCGCCAGAAAGCGCGTCTGCAGACGGGTGAGGCCGTTGCTCATGCGCAGCGGGCCGCCGTTCATCGCCGAGAGTGCGATGGCGTTGTGCTCGTCGGGGTCATCGAGCATGTACGAACGATCGGCCGCCAGCGCCAGCTCGAACAACGTGCCCGCGAAACAGCTGCCCGGTTCGATGATCGCGAAGAAGCTGCGCGACGTCAGGTCCATCCGCTTCAGCGTGCGCTTGACGAAGTGGACGATCTCGCGCACGAGCCAGTGATCCTGGTTGGCGAGCAGCAGTTCGTCCATCGCCAGCATGGCGTCCTGATCGCCGCGCGTCTTGACCACGACCGTTCCCACGAGCGGCTCGTTGAGGCGCAGCCGAAGCAGGGCGTCGTCGAGCTCGCGAAACGCCCGCAGCGGCCAGAACTGATCGCCGAGCGCCTGGATCCCAGCCGCATCCTCGGGAGCGCCGCCGTCGGGCCCCGCCACCGTCAGGGTCGCGACCCGCCTGCCGCGATCGACGTCCAGCGTGACAGCGGAATACGTGACGCTCGTGTCGGTCACCCGCGGCGCAAGCGGCGTGAGCACGACTCCAGGGCCGCTCGCCGGCCGATCGGATGTCGCCGCCAGCTCCTGCGCCCGTGCCGCGACGCGATCCTTGAACTGACTGGTCGGATACACCGCATCGACCAGGCGCCACTCGACTGCGCGCTTCCCTTTCACGCCCTCCGCGACGGTGCCGAAGACGTCGGCGAGGTCGCGGCGCACCTTCCGCTTGTCGACAACGCGCGTCAGACCCCCGGTGCCGGGCAGCACGCCAAGCAGCGGCGTCTCCGGCAGCGACACCGCCGAGTTGCCGTCTTCGACCAGCAGGATCTCGTCGCACGCCAGGGCCAGCTCGTAGCCGCCGCCGGCGCAGATGCCGTTCAGCGCCGCGAGGAACTTGATCCCGGAGTTGGCGCTGGCATCTTCAATCGCCAGCCGCGTTTCGTTGGTGAACTTGCAGAAGTTGACCTTCCAGGCATGCGACGAGCCGCGCAGCATGAAGATGTTCGCGCCGGCGCAGAACACGCGCTCCTTCAGGCTGGTGACGACGACCGCGTGCACCTCAGGATGCTCGAAGCGGATCCGCTGGATCGCGTCGGCGAGCTCGATGTCGACGCCGAGGTCGTAGGAATTGAGTTTCAACTTGTAGTCGGATGAGAGGCCGCCGTCCTCCTGCACGTCCATCGACAGCGTCGCGACCGCACCGTCGAGCGTCAGTTTCCAGTGGCGATAGCGATCCGGGGCGGTATCGAACGAAACCTGCGGAACGGCGTCCCTGGCTGCAGCGTCCATCTCGGTCCAGCGTAGCGTCGGCGCTCCGGCAGTGTCAAGGCAGTATAGTGCGCCGTATTATAAAATTAGTGATATATACTACACATCGCATGGGCGGCGACATCCTGGAAGAACTCGGCCGGCGCGTGCGCGCGGCGCGTGCCGGGCGCGGCTGGACGCGGCGCGAGCTGGCAGAACAGTCGGGCCTGTCGGTACGCTTTCTCGTACAGCTCGAAGCCGGCGAGGCGAACATCTCGGTCAAGCGCCTGGCGGAGCTGGCCGAGGCGCTGAACCTGCCTGCCGCCGACCTGCTCTCCGCCGCCGCGGCCCCGCCGCGCATCGTGGCGCTGCTCGGCCTGCGCGGCGCCGGCAAGACGACGATCGGCCGGCAGCTGGCGCGCCGTCTTCGCGTCCGCTTCGTCGAGCTCGATCGCCGGATCGAGAAGGCGGCGGACATGTCGCTCCCCGAACTGTTTTCGCTGTACGGGGAGCAGCACTATCGTCGCCTCGAGCACAACACGCTGGCCGCCCTGCTCGCCGAGCCGCGCGACATGGTGCTGGCAACTGGCGGTGGTCTCGTCGCCGCGCCGGAGACATTCGCCATGCTGAAGCGAGCAGCGGCGACGGTGTGGCTCCGCGCGACGCCGGAAGATCACTGGAACCGCGTCGTCCGCCAGGGGGATCGCCGTCCGATGGCGGATCATCCGCAGGCGATGGCGGACCTGCGCGCGCTGCTGAGCGCGCGCGAGCCGCTCTACGCGGCGGCCGATCGGACGATCGAAACGTCCGGTCGTTCAGTGAAGTCTGTCGTCGACGAGCTCGCGGCCACGTGAACGCCTACTGGGCCGTCTCCCCCGGTTTCAACACGAGCACGTCGACTCCCTTCGGCTCGACCAGCCGCTTGAGCGCGTCGGGGGTGCCAGTCAGCGCCGGGAACGTTCCGTAGTGCATCGGCACGACCTGGCGGACGCCGAGCATGTCGACCGCCAGCGCCGCGGCTTCCGGCCCCATCGTGAAGTGGTCGCCGATTGGCAGGAACGCAATCTCGGGTGAGTACAGCTCGCGGATCAGGCGCATGTCACCGAAGAGCGCCGTGTCCCCCGCGAAATAGATCTTCCGTCCGTCTTCGAGGCGCACGACGAAGCCGGCCGCCAGACCCGCGTAGCGCTCGGTGCCGTCCAGCGAGATGCTGCTCGAGTGCAAGGCCGACGTCATCGAGATCTTCAGCCCTTTCACGTCGACGGTGCCGCCGATGCCCATGCCGACGACCTCCTTCAGCCCGGCGCCGCTGAACCAGTTGGCCAACTCGAAGATGGCGACGACGGGCGCGCCGGTCGCGCGCGCTACGCCGATCACGTCGCCCGTGTGATCGGAGTGCCCGTGCGTGACGCAGATGAGGTCGGCCGCGTCGATCCTGGCGCCGTCCGGGGCCTTGGGATTTCCGGTCAGCCACGGATCGAAGACGATCCGTTTGCCACCAGGCGTGGTGACGACGAACGTGGCGTGTCCGTACCAGGTGATCGCGAGATTCGGCATGCCGTTAGTCTACCGCCGCGCACGGATCGAAGAAGGCGACGAGCCTGTTACACCTGTTCCGCAGGGGGGGCCGGCACGAATCGATAACGTCCGCGCGGGCGACCTATCTGCCGCTCCGCCTCCAGCCAGTCGTCTTGGTCGTGCCCATGGCTGCCGCCGCGCCCCTGCCACAAGTCGTAGGCGCGATCGGCGACTTCTTCTTCGAACACGAACACCAGTCGATGGCCTTCGAAGTTCTCGAACCACTCTTCCCAGGAGATGGGGCGGAACCGCGCCACGCCCGGGAAATTGAAGCGCACACCCGCGCCGCCGTCGTTGACATGAATCGTGGCCGGGCCCGAAGCGGTGGCTTCTCCCGTGGCGGGCTCGGCTTTGTGGCGCGCGGCCCAATCCTGGATCACGCGATGGTCGCGTGTCGCCACGCTCCGGTCGCTGGATCCGTCCCTCGACACATCTGATGTCGGTATCACCACGGTCCCGGCGGGCGGGATCGGGTTGTCATGCTTCATTGGGGGACCTCCGACTCTGCTGCCCTGCACAAGCCGTTCCGGCGGCCGGTGGAGTGTACAATTGAAGGGGTGGCGACAGTCCCTCTCAATTTCATTCGCGGCCGAAGGAAACGAGCGGAGGAACTGCCGCGCCTGCCCAAGCCCGAGTGGCTGAAGGTGCGCGCACCGGGCTCCGAGAACTATCACCGGCTGAAGGGCCTGATGCGCGGCCTCGGACTGCATACCGTCTGCGAGGAGGCCAACTGCCCAAACATCGGCGAATGCTGGCACCACGGTACCGCTACGTTCATGATCCTCGGACACACCTGCACGCGCTCGTGTGGCTACTGCAACGTGACGCACGGCACGCCGCTCGCCGCCGATGAGCAGGAGCCAGTCAAGGTCGCCAGCGCGATCCAGACGCTCGCGCTCGACTACGTCGTCGTCACCTCGGTCGACCGTGACGACCTGCCCGATTTCGGCGCGTCGCATTTCGCGCGCACGATCATCGAGACGCGCGCCCGCATTCCGTCGTGCCGCCTCGAGGTGCTGATCCCGGATTTCCAGGGCGATCGGGCGGCGCTCCAGGCCGTGCTCGACGCGCGGCCCGACGTTCTCAACCACAACATCGAGACTGTGCCTCGGCTGTACCGGACGGCCCGTCCCGGCGGCCGCTACTCGCGCGCGCTCGGCGTCCTGCGCAGCGCGCACGAGATCGCGCCGGCGATCCCGACGAAGTCCGGACTGATGGTCGGTTTGGGCGAAGAGTGGGACGAAGTGGTGCAGACGCTCCGCGATCTGCGCGAGGCCGGCGTCCGCATCGTCACGATCGGCCAGTACCTGCGGCCGTCGCTCGCCAACCTGCCGATGGTCCGCTATTACACGCCTCAGGAATTCGCCGAGCTGAAGCAGATCGGCCTCGAGCTGGGCTTCGGCCACGTCGAGTCCGGTCCGCTGGTGCGGTCGTCCTATCACGCGCACGAACAGACGCAGGCGCTCGAGGTGGCGGGGGCGCCCGCCGAGCTGCCAGCCCGGGAGGGGCCACCAGTTTGTCACTAACTATTGCTGGTAGTAGATCACGGGCCGTGTAATTTTCGCCCCGATGCCCTCCCTTTTCGGTCTCTTTCTCACTACCTACGGCGCCGTCTTCATCGCGGAAATCGTCGGGGACAAGCTGCTGTACACGACCGGTATTCTTGCGACCCGGTACCGGTCGGCCTCGGTGATCGTCGGCATGGCGCTCGCGTTCATGGTGAAAATGAGCGTGGCGGTGGCGGTGGGGGCCGCGATCACGCGGCTGCCCAGGCTGCTCGTCGCCGCCGTCACCGGCGCCAGCTTCATCGGCGTCGCCTTCACCATCTGGCGCAAGCCGGACATCCGGCAGCCGAAGGCCAAGGATTCGCGGGTGCTCAGGGGCACGGCGGTGGCCTTCGCGACGATCGTGCTCTCGGAGTGGGGAGACGTGGGCCAGGTCACCGCGGCCGGCATGGCGGCCAAGTACGTCTGGTCCGCGACCACGGCGGCCGAGTCGGTGTGGCGGACGGCCATTACCGTCTGGCTCGGTGCGGTCGGCGCCATGGTCACCAAGGGCGCGCTGGCGAGCTTGCTCGGCGCCGGCGTGCGGATGTGGATCGCCGAGCGCGTCCAGCCCCGCGTCATCCGCTGGGTCGCGACCGTCGCGATCCTGGTCCTCGGGACGCTGTCGGTGCTCGAAACGCTCGGCATCCTAGTAGATTAGGAGCGTGAACGAGCCCGTCTCGGCGGCCGATCGCAGCTGGGCGATCCGCTTCATTTTGTGCTTCGGGTTGGTCAGTCTGTTCGCAGACATGACCTACGAGGGAGCGCACGGCAGCATCGGGCCGATGCTCGACGATCTCGGCGCCAGCGTGGCCGCGATCGCGTTCATCTCGGGCTTCGGCGAGATGATCGCCGCAAGCCTCCGCTTCTTCTCCGGTCGGCTGGCGGATCGCACCCAGGCCTACTGGACGATCGCGATCGCGGGCTACGCGCTGAACGTGCTGGCGATTCCGGCGCTGGCGTTCGTGCACTCCTGGCAGGCAGCGGCCGTGCTCATCACCATCGAGCGCACCGGCAAGGCGTTGCGTGGACCCGCCCGCGACCTGCTGCTGTCGGAAGCGACCGGCAAGGTCGGACACGGCTTCGGTTTCGGCGTGCACGCCGTCATGGATCAGACAGGCGCGTGCGCGGGCCCGCTGCTGATGGCGATCCTCGCGACGCGCTACGGCCACGTCGGACCGGCGTTTGCGTGGCTGGCGATTCCAGCGGTGCTGGCGCTCACGTCGATCATCGCCGCCCACGCCGTCCGTCCCGTGCAGGCCACCCCCAAACCGGTGAAGACGCCGCCGCAGCTGCCGTCCGTCTTCTGGCCCTACATCGCCGCCGCCGGACTGCTGGCCCTGGGATTCATCGATTTTCCGGTACTCGGGGCGCATTTCGAGAAGACGCGGCTCTTCGCGCCGGCGACGATTCCGCTGCTCTACTCGGGCGCGATGGCGATCAACGGGCTGACGGCGTTCATCTTCGGCAGGCTCTTCGACAAGCACGGCATCGTCGTGCTCCCGGTCGGCATGGCGATCTCGATCCTGGCGCTGCCGCTGGGCTTCTTCGGCGGAGAGACCGGCGCCGTGGCCGCCGTCGCCTGCTGGGCCACAGGCCTCGGCGTGCAGGACGCGTCGCTGCGCGCCGGCATCGCCCAGGTCGTCTCGATGAACAAACGCGGGACAGCGTTCGGCACTTTCAACGGCGTCTACGGAATCATGTGGTTTCTGGGAAGCACCCTCATGGGCGTACTGTATGCGACGTCGCTGGTTGCGCTGGTTGCGTTCGGGATGGCGGCCCAGGCGGCCGGCGCGATCATGTTCCTCGGACTGCGAAAACGGCTGGCACGCGATTTTCACGACTGAAGCATTGATCGACCGACATGGTCGGAGATACGATTCTCGTAAGACTGAGACTTATCTCATCTATTCAACAAGGACGCGTCTGTGCACACGCCCCAACCCATTGCTCTGCTGCCCTTCTGCCTGCTCGCCCTCGTCGCTGGCCTGCCGGCCCAGTCGGGTCAGCAGCCATCGCCCCCGGCCCAGCCGCCGGTCTCGATGATGGAGGCCAGCCCGATTCTCCGCGTCCTCGACGTCGATCACGACCACGTCATCACGGCGGCCGAGCTCGCGAACGCGCCGGCGATGCTGCGCACGCTCGACAAGAACGGCGACGGCAAGCTGACGCGGGACGAAGTCGGTGCCCCGCCGCCGCAGCGCGGACGCGGACGCGAAGGCGAAGGCGATGAACCGCCGCAGACGCCGGCGCCCGGTCCGACGGCCGACGAGCTGTTCGCGGTGCTCATGTCCTACGACGCGAACCACGACGGCCGGCTGCAGAAGTCCGAGGTCCCGCAACGCCTGGCCGGCCTCTTCGAGCGCGGCGACGCCAACGGAGACGGCCTGCTCGACGCTGCCGAACTGAAGAAGGTCGCTGCCGATCAGGCTGCGGCGCCCGTGGCGCCACCTCCCGCCGGCCGCGGCCGCGGGCGCGGCGGCTTCGGCCGCTTCGACCCAGCGGCAGCCGCTCTCGACAAGGACGGCAACGGCGAGATTTCGGCGGACGAGATCGCGGGCGCGACGGCGGCGCTCAAGATCCTCGACAAGAACAACGACGGCCGGATCACCGAAGACGAGCTGATGCCGTCGGGTGAAGGACGCGAAGGACGGGGAGCGCTCCGATGACGATTCGCTCGACGCTGACCGCTGCGGCGATGGCCGCGGCGACGACCCTGGGCGGCGGGGCCGCCGTCGGCCATACCGGCGGGGCCGCCGTCGACCATACCTACGTTGCCAATTACGAGAACGTCCTCGGCACCTCGCTCGAACTGCACGTCCAGGCCCCCAGCCGGGCCGTTGCCGACCGCGCCGAACAGGCCGTGCTCGCGGAAGTCACCCGCGAGGCGAAGATCCTCTCCTCCTGGGATCCCTCGAGCGAAGTCAGCCGATGGACGGCCACCGAGGGCCGTCCGGTTCACGTCTCCCCGGAACTCTTCGACGTCCTCGACCTCTTCGACCAGTGGCGCTCCCGATCGCACGGCGTGATCGATCCCGCCGCCCAGGCGATCATCTCGGTCTGGACGAAGGCCGCGTCGGAGCAGCGCCTGCCGACCGAACGCGAACGCACGACGGCGCTCGGCCTCGTGCGACAGCCCCATTGGACGCTCGATCGCGCCGCCGGCACGGCCACGCACCTGTCGAACACGCCGCTCGTCTTCGCGTCGTTCACCAAGAGCTACATCATGAGCAAGGCGGTCGACGCCACACGCGGCATCGACGGATTGCACGGCATTGTCCTCAACATCGGCGGCGACATCCTGACGCGCGGCGGCGCCGCCGAACCGATCGACATCGCCAATCCGCGCGACGCGGCCGAGAACAGCGCGCCGCTCTCGACGATTCTCGTCTCGAACCGCACGGTGGCGACAAGCGGCGACTACCGCCGCGGCGTCGACATCGGCGGCCGCCACTACTCGCACATCGTCGATCCGCGGACGGGCCTGCCGGCGGCGAACGCGATCAGCGCGACAGTCGTCGCCGAAAACCCGACGGACGCCGGCGCGCTCGCGACCGCGTTCACCGCGATGACCCCGGACGAGAGCCGCGCCCTGGCGGCGACGCTGCCGGGCGTCGAGTACCTGCTGGTAACGCCGGACGGCCACCGCGTCGCCAGCCAGGGCTGGTCCGCCCTCGAAGCTGCGGCCCGTCGCTTCGCGCCCGTCCCGGCGGCGCCCGCCGTCCAGGCACCGGCGAAAGGCGAGTGGGATCCCAGCATGGAGCTCGCGGTCGATTTCGAGATCCGGACACAGCCAGGCGCCGCGAAGCGGCCGTTCATCGCCCTCTGGATCGAGGACGCCGATCGGTTCCCGCTGCGGACGCTGGCGCTCTGGTACCACGAGGACCGCTGGCTGACCGAGTCGAAGGCCTGGTATCGCGCCGATCGCCTGCGCAGCATGTCCGAGCGCACCTCGATCGTGCGGAGCATCGGCGTGGCAACCCGCCCACCCGGCAAATACACGATCAAGTGGGACGGCAAGGACAACGCCGGCAATCCCGTCAAGGCCGGCACCTACACCGTGTTCCTGGAGAGCGTGCGCGAGCACGGCACCTATCAGCTGATCCGGCAGGAGATGAAATTCACTGGCGAGCCGCAGCGCGTCGATTTCCAGCCTGGATCCGAACTCGGGCCGGTCTCGTTCGACTACCGCAAGGCAGCGAAGTAGCGTGGCCGATTCGCAGGCGCCTGGGCGCGCCTCGGGCTCGCGCGGGCACCGCGTCCGGCGGCTGATCGCGCACTGGTCGAGAGTCCTTCACACCTACCTCTCGATGGCCAGCTTCTCAATCCTGTTCTTCTTCGCGGCGACCGGGATCACCCTCAACCATCAGGACAAGCTGAACGGCCAGCCAAAGGTGGCGCGGTTCACCGGCCGCCTCGACGCAGCGTCGGTGGCCCCCGGTGCGACGGTCGACCGCGATCGGATCGCCGCGCAAATACGCGCGGCTCACGGCATCAAGGCCAACGTCAGCGACATCCGCGTCGACGACGACCAGATCGACGTGACGTTCAAGGGACCCGGCTATGCCGCCGACGCATTCGTCGACCGCAAGACGGGCGCCTACGACATCACCGAAACCCGCATGGGGCTCGTCGCCGTCGTCAACGATCTCCACAAGGGGCGCGACACGGGCAAAGCCTGGGCGTGGATGATCGACCTGTCGGCGCTGCTGATGATGCTCGTGTCGGTGACCGGCCTGACGCTCGTCTTCTTCCTTCACAAGCGACTCGCCCTCGGCATGTGGATACTGGCCGTCGGTACCGTCATCTGCGCCGGCGTCTACGCCTGGTTCGTGTAAGCGCACGCGATTTGTGGTTTACTCTCCGACATTCATGGAGAGGACTTCTACGATGCTTCCGCAGACGCCACCGTTTCGAGCACGCCGGCCGCTCCTGTCGCTCCTGTGCCTCGCCGTGCTCTATTCGACGGCTTCGCTGCCGGCCCAGAGTGGATCGCCGGCCGCACCACTCGCTCTCGACACGGCGCGCATCGGCAGCGCGCTCTCGGCGATGGTCGCCGACGGCCGCACCGCCGGCGCCGCCGTCCTCGTCTGGAAGGACGGGCGGGAAGCCTATTTCGGATCGGCGGGATTTGCCGACCGCGAGGCCAAACGGCTGATGAGCCGCGACGCGATCGCGCAGATCTATTCGATGACCAAGCCGGTGACCGGCGTGGCGCTGATGCAGTTGTGGGAGCAGGGCAAGTTCGGTCTCGACGATCCGCTGTCGCGCTACCTGCCGGCGTTCGCCTCGATGCAGGTCTACGCCGGGAAGGACGCCGCCGGACAGCCGATCTACCGCCAAGCGTCGCGCCCGATTACCGTGCGCGACGTCATGCGTCACACCGCGGGCTTCGCCTACGGCGCCGGCGACACGCCCGCTCACGACGCCTACGTGAAGGCGGATCCACTGGCGTTGTCGAACGACCTCGTCGAGATGGGCAAACGGCTGGCGACAGTGCCGCTGCTCTTCGATCCCGGCACACAGTGGAGCTACAGCATTGCGGTCGACGTTCAGGCGCTCCTGGTCCAGACGCTGTCGGGACAGTCGTTCACCGACTACGTGCGCCAGCACGTGTTCGAGCCGCTCGGCATGCGGGAGACGGCGTGGCGTCAGCCCGACGATCGGCTGCCGCGGCTGATGGCGCTCTACCGCGGGGGCAATGGCACGCTCTCCCGCCAGGACGACCAGGCGACGCGCGCGCTCAACTTCCGGGACAACAAGATGACGGGAGGGGGCTTCGGCCTCGCATCGACGCTCGACGACTACCTGCGTTTCGCGCGCATGCTCCTCAACGGCGGCGAGCTCGACGGCGCGAGACTCGTGAAGCCGTCAACCGTGCGGCTGATGTCGACCGATCAGCTCGATCCGCGCATCACGCAGCGCCTGTTTCTCCCGAGCAAGGGATCGGTGGGTTTCGGGATGGACTTCGCGGTCCGCGTGTCACAGCCGAAGACGCCCCAGGAGAATCGCGGGGCGGTCGGCGAGTTCTTCTGGGACGGCGCCGCGTCGACGCTTTTCTGGGTCGATCCGGCCAACCACTTAGCGGCCGTGTTCTTCACGCAGACGATGCCGTTCGACGGCACGCTGCATCGGGACATCCGCAAGGCGATCTACGGCGCCGACTACCAGGGGCCGCGCGGTAACTGATCAGTGTTTCTTCGGACGGTAGACGTGCGTGGCGTGGCCGAAGAACACCTCCGCCGACTCCATCACCGTCTCCGACAGCGTCGGGTGCGGATGGATCGTGAGCGCGATGTCCTTCGCGGTGGCGCCCATCTCGATCGCCAGCACCCCCTCGGCGATCAGCTCGCCGGCGCCCGGGCCGCAGATGCCGACACCGAGCACCCGCTCGGTCTTCGGATCGATCACGAGCTTGGTGACGCCGTCGGTGCGGCCAAGTGAGATGGCGCGGCCCGACGCGCCCCACGGGAAGCGCGCCACGGCG